>JABXIP010000197.1 GCA_013373005.1 Cytophagia bacterium
ATGACCAGGTGGCCTCAATCTCCGGCTGACCTGCCTGCATTACCCATTGCTCAAAAAACTGATCGAGTTGCTTTCCACTTACGGTCTCAAAGACATTCTTTAGGTCTTTGGTGTAAGCATTAGATAGTTTGTATTGATCGTAATATTGTTGAATCCCTTCCCAGAAGACTTCATCACCCACTTCTTTTCTTAGCATATGTAATACCCACCCACCTTTCTGGTAGGAGTTGGTGTTGAGTATCTGCATATAATCTTCAATTGCTGGGTTCACAATTGGAACTCTATTTTGCTTGCTGAATGCTATAACCTGTTCACGCTGCTGCTTTTCTCTACCTACAAAATTGTCTCTACCATATTTCTGCTCCATATATAAATTGGTGAAGTAGGTGGCAAAGCCTTCGCTCAGCCAGGCATGGTGCCAATTAGCTTCAGAGGCGGAGTTGCCAAACCATTGGTGCGCAATCTCATGAGCAATTAAACCCTCTGAAGTTCTGTTTCCATTGACTGAATTCTCAGAGTAGAAAATATTCGAAGCATTCTCCATGCCACCAAACTGAGTCTTCGATTGAACATTGGCGAGCTTGGCGTATGGATAAGGCCCAACATGGTTGATAAACCAATCGGTAATGGGTAAGGCCAACGCATAATCGTAAAATCCCTTTTCTCTGTCTTGCGGATAAACCCATGCTGAGATGGGGATATTGTAGATTTCTCCAGTAACCTGAATGGCAAAACGCGCAGCTCCAATTACCATTACTTTGGTAGGTAATACTACATCAGATTTCCAATGAGTTAAGGTTAGAGCCTCATTGATGTTGGTTCTTTCAACCAATCTACCATTGCCAATTACCTGATAGTGAGAAGGAGCGGTTACAATCCATTCTACCGTGGCTTTATCTGAAGGGTGGTCAACTGTCGGAAGCCAGTTTTTGGCTCTATCGGGCCAATTGTCTCCAAAGAAGGTCCTTTCTCCATATTTGTTTTTAGAAATGATTAATCCCGTTTTCGGTACGCCCTCATAGGTAATTTGGAAGGTCTTAAACTCCTCAGCTTTTGCATCGTAGTTAATCGTGAGTTGGTTGTTTCTGTGGCTGAAATCCACTCTTTCATTGCCCGACATCACTGCATTTACTTTCATGCCTTTGCCGGCCGACTCATTCACAAGGTCAAGGATGAAACTGCTTTGGTCTTTCAGAAACTGAAGCCTCACACTGGCCAAGCCGGTGATCTTGTCATTCTCATCATTCAGTTGAAGCTCAAATTTGTAATGCTGAATATCTATTGATGCCAGTCGCTCATAATGCTTTTGAGCGAAGGCGTGGGAAGATAAAATACAGAGGAATACAATGAAGAATCGTTTCATATTGCCAAGCTAATGAAAATGCTCAAATCTGAGGAGGTAAGTTCTTAGTGCATCCCCACTTTACCCTTCATAGATTCAAAGATCTTTTTGGAGTCGAAGCCGATGCCATCTTTGAATACCGTTTCTATTTTTCTGATGTTGCTGATATCGGCCTCCAGGTCACCATCGATGAGTACCAAATCTGCCTGTTTTCCGACTGACACAGAGCCTATCTGGTTTGCTCTTTCAAGATAAACTGCTCCATTCAATGAAGAGACTTTAATGGCTTCACTTACAGAAAAACCGGCTTCAATGAGTAACTCAACTTGTCTCATGTTGCCATAACCGGCAATGGTTCTTCCCGCTCCTGTTGGGTCAGTTCCTGCCAAAAGCTGACCGCCCATATCGTAAAACTTTTTCTCCCAAGCCATCTGCTTTTTGAAATTGACAAAAGAGGCTGAGTCTCTGCCTTGTCTTCTTTGGTGGCTCTGCTCCAGACTCTCACGAATTTCCGGACTCATGGCATCTAGTCCACCACCCAGCACTACCTCTCTTCCAGTATAAGGCTCGAAAACCGGAAGGGTGGAGGTTACGGCCACATTCTTTTCTATAAGAAACTTCATCAGCTCTTCCATTTCAGGGCTGTCTTCAGGAAGTTCAGACAATGCCTGACTGCGCTTAAAGGCTGGGCAGAAGTTCTCAATTTTATCACCGACAAAATCCGAACTTTGGAAGAAGCCGTGCTCAATATTGTCAATACCAATTTCTGCAGCTTCACGATAGGTAACCGAACAAATGTGTCCTGTTACTTTTTTGCCCTGAGCATGTGCCGTTTCAACAACGGCCTTTAAATCTTCTTTGGTGATGTTCTGATATACCTTGAACGAGTTGATGCCTTTTTTACCCCAATATTCCACCATTTCAATGCCGTCTTGAGGCGATTCGATAATGCCCACTTCCGGCACAGCAGTTCCGGCTCTTTCAATAAAAGGCCCCGTCAAATCCATTTTAGGGCCGAGCATTCTACCTTCTTCAATCCATTTTCTGATGTTCAGATCAGTTTGTGGTTCAATACTTCCTGCTGTTCTAATCGTGGTTACGCCTCCTGCCAGATACAATCTTGGAAAGGTGAAAGTCATTTGAGCTACGCTGAAAACGCCATCGAATGGTTTGGGGTAGAAGATGTGCTCGTGCAACATCACCAGACCGGGAATCAAAGTTTTGCCTGTTCCATCGATGGTCTTATATTCACTGGAATAGGTCATTGAAGCCGTGTTGCCAATTTGAGTGATCACTCCGTTTTCGAAAATGACGGTTTGATTGGTTTTGATTGGTCCTCCGGTGCCGTCAATCAGCTTGACGTTAGTGATGGCTATCGCTTTCTCTTGATTGGTGACATAAGGCGCAACAGTTCTGGAGAAGTTTTGAGCGAAGGAAATGCTTGCTAAAAAACAAAAAACGGAAGTGAAGAGTACTCTGGTTTTCATAAGGTTGAATCTGATGTGTTCAATTTAAGTAAATAGGCTAAGCTATTTTTGCCATCGATTGCAAATATGATGTGTGGCCGATAAATTGAACCATGGAAAGTCTGGTAAACTTCTTTAATGATATTCCCACTCCCTTTAGGGCCGGAATCCTTGTTGGTGGTATTGTGCTGTTCTGGATTCTGGAAGGAACCCTGCCGCTATTCACATTTCAATACAAGAAGGTTCGCCATGCGGGAATCAATCTGTTCTTCACCCTCACAACCATGATTATCGGTTTTGGACTTGCAGGAGCATTGCTCTATGCTTCGGACATGGTGGCCGATAATCAGTTTGGATTGCTCTATGTCATTGATCTGCCGCTTTGGGGGCAGCTCGTTGTGGGAGTACTTTTGCTCGACCTGATCGGTGCCTACTTCGTGCATTGGACAGAGCACAAAGTTCGTTGGATGTGGAAATTTCATTTGGTACATCACACGGATACTAATGTGGACGTAACTACCGGTTTAAGACACCATCCCGGAGAAACAGTTTTCCGAATTGGCTTTACCATTCTGGCGGTGATCATTGTGGGCGCTCCAATGTGGATCATTATGTTCTACCAGAGTATGTCCGTGCTTTTTGCTCACATCACGCATGCCAATATCAATATGCCGAGGTCTGTGGATAGAGCCTTATCATGGGTGTTTATTACTCCGCTCATGCACAAAGTTCATCACCATTATACTCAACCGTTAACCGATACCAATTACGGTAATATCTTCTCTTTTTGGGATCGTATTTTTGGCACTTTTGCTCAGGTAGATGATACCCGAGAGTTGAAATATGGCATTGATACTCATATGGATCCCAAAGAAAATGATGAGATGGGCAATCTGCTAAAGATTCCCTTTCAGGCTTATAGACCACCTCCAGTTGGTACTAAGTTTGGGGAGTAGGGTTGAAAAATTTAATATTTGGTTATATCTCTAATAAAGGCAAGTCTACACTTCAATTTTAAACCAGCGCTCGAATTTTTTTAAAAAGGCATAATGCAATTTGGCATGGAAGAATTTCTGAATGAGATAATTATTAGTAGTGAAAAGAATCTGCAGCTGGATATTTTTAGAATTAATGGTCAGGTTTTATTACAGATTTTTAAAGCGGAAGATGTGGCAAGGTGGGGTACTGATTTTAAGGTTGAGTCTAATGCTCTGGTATTTCAATTGTTGTTCAACAACGGAAAGACTGACAATTCAAGGAACCTTGAAAGATTTAAAGAGAGTAATTCATTTATGGATTTTGAGTTTGTCGAATTTTATAAACAGAATAACTACTTCTTAAATGTCCCAACTAGGATTGGTGTACTGGCTATAATGGAGAAAATTGTAGAAATTATAAATGTAGTTTATGGTCTAAGTTTTGAGGAGACAAAGGCAACACTTAATGCATATTAAGGATGTTTTTTTCACCCAACTAGTGCTCACCTATGGTAAGTGCTTATCTTCTACAACACTTTCAGTGTTTGTCCTTCATGAAAATAGGTCCGCACGGCACGTGCGAACCAGTTGTGATGACCATAGGTCTTTTACTTTCTGTAATCGAGCGGAGGCTTTCTATCTCCAACCAGAGCTTCATAAACAAAGCCTGCACCTTGTCTTCTTAGTAATTCTTCCTTAGCGATTTTAGTCACAGATGGATCTTTGAAAATATCAATGGCTGTGAGCGTAAGTGTTTTAGCAGCCACCATCATGCCTTTTTCTCCAATGCTCATGCCTCCGGCAGCCACTGCCTGCCAGGTATGTGCCGAAGTTCCAGGAACCCAAGTGGCGGTGCTCAGTCCGGCAGTAGGTACTAGCCAGCTTACATCGCCTACATCGGTAGAACCTCCTGTACCTTTTTCAATCACAGCGAAAGGCAGAATTTGAGCCGCACTTTCAAGATTCACTTTTACGTTCGGGTAGCTTTCAGTAATCTTCTGAGCAAAGTCTCTCTCTTCAGAGTTGTATTCCACTCCACCAATTTTCACCAGATTCTTGTGCATGATTCTAGACAAGGTCTCATTAGGTAGCAGGTTGTATAAACCGTGAATCACTTCGTAATCCATTTCAGTATTGGTGCCCATTGCTGCCCCTTTTGCGGCATTAACAATCTTTTCGAAAATGGCCTTTACATTTGCCACATCAGGGTTTCTAACATAGTAGAATACCTCGGCAAAGGCAGGGACTACGTTGGGAGCTTCACCACCTCTGGTGATGACATAATGAATTCTGGTTTCTTGCGGCAAATGTTCACGAAGCATATTCACCATATAGTTCATCGATTCCACTCCGTCTAATGCTGAGCGACCTCTTTCCGGTGAGGCAGCAGCGTGTGAAGCTTCACCATAGAATCTAAACTTGGCAGATTTGTTTGCCAAGCTTGAAGCCGCTGCAGCAGAGTTCATGCTTCCTGGGTGCCAGTGAAGAACAGCATCGACATCGTCTAGAAGACCCGCTCTGGCAATATAGATTTTGCCTCCTCCACCTTCTTCGGCAGGTGTTCCATAAACCCTAACTGTTCCGGCTGTTCCGGTAGCTTCTAGCCAGTTCTTCACCTCTATACCGGCAGCCACTGAAGCAGTTCCGAACAGGTGATGACCACAGGCATGACCTGCACCACCCTCTACCACAGCCTCCTTTTCAGGAATAGCTTTTTGAGAAACTCCAGGTAGGGCGTCAAATTCTGCAAGTATACCGATTACCGGTCCACCGCTACCATACTCAGCTACAAAGGCGGTGGGTATGTCTGCAACTCCGGCTGTAATGGTGAAGCCGGCATCTTTCAAAGTTTGCTGAAGGAGTTTGGAGCTGTTTTCTTCCAAATAACCTAGTTCAGGATTTTCCCAGATCTGATGTGCTATTTTACTGTAGTTGGCAGCTTTAGCATCGAGTGATTCGAGTATATCTTTTTCTTTTTTCTGTGCATATGAGAGCATAGTAAGACACAGAAAAACAAGGGTCAGTAGTCTTTTCATAGTTGGTTGATC
>JABXIP010000349.1 GCA_013373005.1 Cytophagia bacterium
AAGGAACTTCAGCAGATCAATTCAATGGTAGAAACCTCTGCCAAGACACATGATTGAATAGGAAAGATCTGATTTGATAGAGGCTTATCTCGAAACCGGCAATAACCATGAACAATAAAGGCCTTCCGAAGAAGGCCCTGAAAACAAATCAAAATTCTCTACTAGTTTCTAAAATCATCACCAATAAACCTCAATGCTATCTCTAAGGCCGTGCGCCAATATTCAATGGTATGCCCACCATCTCTTACTCTAAATTCGAATGGGTATCCTTTACTTTTCATGATATGAACGAGGTTCGTGTTCTGCTGTAAAAGGAAATCATCATCTCCACAATCAATGTAAATTTTAGGGAGCGGTGCTTGCCCTGGGCCTTGCATAAATCCAAACTGTGGCGCCTTATAAGGCTCCATTGCTTTGAACATTTCCTGAACTGAATGTTCCTTGTAATTTTCCGGGTAACCCTCTTCATTAATTGGCCCCCAGGTTTTCAAAGCAAAACTTTTGTCAAATTCATTAAGCTCTTCACCCTTTTTTAATGGTTCTCTTTCTAACACGGCAGCACTCATTGCATAAACCGATGTGAATTTATCTTTATGCTTTACTCCGTGATAAAGCGCACCATACCCTCCCATAGACAGGCCGGCTATCGCTCTAAAGTTCCTATTCGCTATAACTCTATATTCCGATTCTATGTGAGGTATAAACTCCTCATAGAAAAAGTCCTCCCAACGGATAGACTGGTCATAGTTGTTGATATAAAATGCATCAAACAGTCCATCAGGCATAACGATAATCATTTCGGGAGCCTCACCACTGTTAATGGCAGAATCCGAAATACGCCTAACTTCACCATCTGTCACCCAATCAGAATACTTTCCGGTCATTCCGTGTAACAGATACAGTACCGGATAAGGCCGGTTGGATTCCTCATAACCAGGAGGGAAATAAACAGAATAGGGCATCTCCCTATTCAGGATGCTGCTTTGAAGCTTTTTGGATGTATCTACCGTACCAGATTGAGCGAAGGCACTGCTTGCTATTAAGACCATCAATAAAACGATCAGGTTTTTTCTAATATGAGTCATTTGAATTGGGTGATGTTAATAAAATACTGAGTCTAAAAATGCTATAATCTTATTCAGAGGCTCAATGGCATCCTTCTCAAATGAATTACCAAGGAATTCATTTGCACCTGAGTCGAGATAAGCATGGTTTCTGCCTTCGTGTACCCAATACTCCAAGTTTGAATGTCCTTTCTCTTTCATTTTGTCCATATAGGCCACGATGGATCTTGGAGGTGTTGTAGTGTCCTTGCTTCCAACATGAAAAAAGTGAGGTGGAAGTTTCTTCTTGTTGGCATCAGGAATCAAATAAATAGGTGAAACTGCTTCATACATTTTCACATTATCATCCACGTTATACTCATTGCCAAAGAAACCTCTTGCCTTAGCACCGCCAATTTGCCAAAAGATATTCCCATCTTTTTCAAAACCACCACGGGCATTACCAACCATATCAAAAGCTCCATAGCTCACTACAGCGGCCTGAACATCAAGGCCTCCTTCTGCAGCCACCTGCTCTGCGGTTTTCCCTTTCGGAAGATAGCTTGGTTTAAATCCATATGGCTCCTTTGAAAAGCCATGAGATTTTAGGTTATCTCCTGCCAAAACGACCATTTCTGTTAAATGACCTCCAGCGCTGTCACCTGTAACAGCCACCTTCTCAGGATTGCCCTTGTATTCGGCAATATGATCCTTTACCCATAGTACAGCACCAAATACATCTTCTACAATCTCGTTCATGGTAACGGTATTGTTCTGGGCACTCAATAGTCTATAGTTCACGTTGACTACCACATATTCAGCATTTCCTGAGATATACTCAGACATCTGATCCATGATGGATTTGTTATTCATTAACCAACCTCCACCGTGAATAACTACCAGCACAGGATAACTTGATTTACCGGTTTTTGGAGTGTAAACATCCAGTGTTAGATCGAACCCCTCAGGTGAGGCAAAAACAACATCTTTTTTTACCTCAACCTGATGTTTTTGAGGGGTCTGCCCTAATACCTGAGTCATGGATATCAGAGCGACAACTAGAAAAAAAATATAAGCGCGTTTCATAAGTGTATACTTAGTGTCAATTTGACACTAAGATATAATACATTTCATTAACTTTGGAGACTACTCCTATAATTTTTGAATGACTACACTTCAAACTCAATCACTATTACCATCCGTTGCCATTGATTGCGTGGTTTTTGGATTTCATGAAAATGAGCTGAAGGTTCTATTGCTTAAGCTTAAGAATATTGACCTTTGGGCCTTGCCCGGTGGCTTCGTAAACCAGGGTGTAGATTTAGATTCTGAAGCACTCAATGCGCTTGAAATAAGAACCGGACTCGACAATATTTTCCTAAAGCAATTCCACACTTTCGGTTCTATTGAACGAAACGACACTGATCACAATAGAATGCTAGTGGATAAAAAGGTGATTGATCCTGAATGGTTTGAATGGTTCGATCAGCGATTCATTTCTGTGGGATATTATGCTTTAGTAGAGTACTCACAGGTAAGAGAACCCATACCTGGCCCCATTTCAGAAGCCTGTGAGTGGTGTTCTGTAAACGATCTCCCTCCATTAATGCTAGATCATAGGCATATTCTTGAAACAGCCCATATGACGCTCAAGACAGAACTGAACAATCAGCCGATTGGCCTTAACCTTCTTCCTAAGCGTTTTTCTATTCCTGAACTTCAGTCGCTTTACGAAACTATTTTGGGTAAGAAGCTTGATCGAAGAAACTTTCGAAGAAAGGTGATGAGCTTCGATATTCTGGTATGTACCAACGAAAGACGGACAGGAGTAGCTCATAAAGCACCTTTGCTCTACGAATTCGATGAAGAGAAATACCATGCTGCACACCAGGCCGGTTTAAGTAGCGGTTGGTAGCCTATTTTCTTGGCTTCATTTAAAGAATATCATAACTTCTAAACATGAAAACCTGGGTAATTCTATTGAGGGGAATAAATGTTGGTGGTCATCATATTGTTCCCATGAAAGAGCTAAGACAACTCATGGAAGACAATGGTTTCAAAAAGGTATCTACATACATACAAAGTGGCAATGTGGTTTGTCAATACCCAACAAAACCCAAAACTGAAATCGGAAGCCTGATTGAAAAGCAATTTGGCTTCAACCCTTCCTCATTTGTCTTAAGCGCAGAAGAATTGCAAAATATTGCCAATAATAGCCCCTACCCAAAAGAGGCCGGAAAAGCAGTACACTTTTTCTTTTTCCATAAACCTCCGGAGATTGTGGACTTCCAGTTACTTAATTCTTTAAAAGCCGATACTGAATATTATCAATTGCTCAATAATGTCTTTTACCTCTACGCCCCTGATGGCATTGGACGCTCTGCCTTGGCTTCTAAAATTGATAAAGCTTTTGGTAAGGCTGAAATGACCGCCAGAAATCTGAATACAGTGAATAAGTTGTTGGACATGGTTGGTAACTAAGGACTTACAGAGTGGCAATAAAGGTATCCAAAATCAGCATATTTGAATGGAAGTCGCTCCTATGGATAAGCGTAATTTGCATTCTTACATTATTATGGCTTACATATCCAGAAATCAAAGCTTATTGGAGGCAGAAACAGATTGAAAATTTTAAAGGAGTTACTAGTGTGGAGATATTAGAAGTCAGAGACAACAAGTTTTTGAAACAGGATCAATTTGGAACAGAAGAGAAAATAATTTCAGTAACCGTCAGATACTCCTACACTGTGAATGAGGTTGTCTATAGTAGTTTTCAAAATTTCAACCCTATTGATTGGTATGTTCCGATCAGACCCTTGGATTCTTTAGGCAAGCCATTGCCATATCAGGTTAAATATGACTTAGATAATCCGAAAAAATCAATACTACTCACTAGAGAATAGGTAGCACCAACCTTCGGAGCTGACGGGATCTCAACCTCTCATAAAAACTCATTAGTAGCTTCGGCTGAATGTAAGTACTTTCCGAGTTCAATAAGAAATGACTATGAAATTACTACGCAACCTCTTGCTACTATTGGTTATAGCGGGAATGAGTTCAACTCTCAATGCACAAACTGATGGCAGCGATTCAACCAAAACTGAAAAGAAAAAGAAGAACAAAAACCTTCCTTTGGAGGCTGGCCGAACCTTTGATTTCGACCTGACAGAAGGCTCCTGGATAGCCTTGGATGTAAGTCCTGATGGCCAAACTATTGTTTTTGACTTCCTTGGAGACCTTTACACCATGCCCATTGCCGGAGGTGACGCTACAAAACTCACCGAGGGAATGCAGTTCGACTCGCAACCTCGATTTAGCCCTGATGGCAAGAAAGTAATCTTCATTTCAGATGAGTCTGGAGGTGAGAATGTTTGGACGATTGAATTAGACTCAAAGGAGAAAAAACAAATCACTAAAGGAAATAACAATGCCTACCAATCGCCAGAATGGGTGCCGGATGGCAAGTACATGATTGCCTCCAAGCAGGCCAATGGCATGCACAAAATCTGGCTTTACCATGTAGATGGTGGCTCGGGTACAGCCTTGGTTAGCGAACCATCTGGTTTGAGAATGTTAGAGGGTGCTTTCAGCAATGATTCTCGCTATGTGTGGTTCTCTCAAAGAAATGGCGCATGGACCTACAATGCTCCAATGCCACAATACCAAATCAGCAAATATGACCGCATTACCGGTGAAATGATCACCCAGACTTCACGTTACAGTTCGGCTTTCAGGCCCACTCCAAGCAGCGATGGCAAATGGCTCGTATACGCTACTCGTCATGATGATCAGACAGGTTTGATCTTAAGAGATTTAGCTACCGGTGTTGAGAGCTGGCTGGCCTACCCTATTCAGCATGACGATCAGGAGTCGCGTGCATCAAGAGATGTGCTTCCGGGTTTTTCTTGGACACCTGACAATCAGAACATTGTCATCTCCTATGGAGGTAAAATCTGGAAAATCAATGTATCCAGCAAATCTGCCACTGAGATTCCATTCAGAGTAAACTCAAGCATTGAGATTGGACCTTTAGTGGAATTCGACTATCCAATTTCCGATGATAAGGAATTCGTAATCACGCAAATCAGAGATATTGCTCCATCGCCTGATGGCAAGCAATTGGCCTTTACAGCATTGAATGAGGTTTATATAATGAATCTTCCTGACGGGGAGCCTCAGAAGTTGGTTGACTTAGACGAAACTCAGGCAGAACCTGTTTGGTCGCCAAATGGTGAGTGGATTGCCTTTGTAACCTGGAAACCCGAAGGTGGAAAGCTTTACAAAGTTCGACCTAATGGACGCAACCTAACACAACTCAACCAAGAAGATGGAGTTTTCCAACAACCTGTTTGGAACAATGACGGAACGCGTATCGTGGCCATCAAGGGTCAATCAGAAGACTTTAGAAACGCTTTGCAAAGAACAGCTTTCAGAGGAACCAGTGACCTAATTTGGATTAACGCCAACGGCTCCGGAAATAACTTCATTGCCTATACCAATGGCCGAGAAGCTCCTCACTTCGTAAAAAATTCCGATAGAATTTATCTATCAGGCTTCAGAGGTCTGTCTTCTATTCGCTGGGATGGTACCGATGAGAAATTCCACCTTCAAGTAAGAGGAAAATCAGGTGCCGGAGGTGGAAGCGGTGCCAGAGCATCTTGGATTAAAATGGCACCTGAGGGTGATCAAGCCTTAGCAGCAGTAGTCAATGATCTGTTCGTGGTAACAGTTCCACAGGTAAGCGATGAAGCTCCAACCATTTCGGTGGCCAACCCTAAAAATGCCGCCTTCCCAGCCAAACAACTGACAGATATTGGAGGACAGTTTCCTGCATGGAGTTGGGATGCTAAAAAAGTGCACTGGGCTATTGGAAATGCTTATGTAGTTTGGGACTTCGATGCGGAAGATGCCTTTAATGCCGCTCTTGAAGAGGCTAAAGAAGATGAAACTCCAGACGATGAGGAAAAGGAAGAAAAAGAAAAAGAAGATGAGCCTAAGGAGTATAAGCCTACCGAGAGAAGAATCGAGATTATGGCTGAAAGAGATACCCCTGAGGGCCAAATATTGTTGACCAATGCTCGTATCATCACCATGAATGGAGATGAAATTTTGGAAGACACTGACATTCTTATCGAGAATAACCGTATCAAGCAGATCGGTAAAAACTTACCAACAGGAAGAAGAACCACTGTAATGGATATGGCCGGAAAAACCATTGTTCCGGGTTTTGTAGATACTCACTCCCACTTCAGACACCCAGTGAACCTGCACCGTGGTGAGTTTTGGCCATATCTGGCCAATCTGGCCTTTGGTGTTACCACCACCAGAGACCCACAAACAGCGACTACCGATGTGCTTACCTATGGTGATTTGGTAATTGCCGGAGAGTTAATCGGTCCAAGAATCTATTCTACCGGACCGGGTATTTTCAGCAGTGAAAATGTAAGTAGCCTTGAGCATACCCGTGATGTAATGAAGCGTTACAGCACCTATTACGATACCAAAACCATCAAGATGTATGGTGCCGGTAATCGTCAGCAGAGACAATGGATTATTCAGGCAGCCAGAGAACAGAGTATTATGCCAACAACCGAGGGTGGACTCGATTTTAAGGCTAACCTTACTCAAATGATAGATGGGTATCCAGGACAAGAGCACTCCTTCCCTATTTTCCCGCTATATAAAGATGTGATTGATCTGGTAGCCTTTACTAAATCTACTTACACTCCAACCTTACTTGTCTCTTATGGTGGGCCTTGGACTGAGAATTACTTCTATGCCTTAGAGCGTCCGCATGACGATCCTAAGCTGAACTTATTTATGCCACACCATAACCTGGACGACAGATCGAGAAGAAGAAATGCCGGATGGTTTATGGAAGAGGAATATGTATTCCCAGAGCTTTCTGAGTTTACCAGCGACCTGATTAAAGCCGGTGGTAGAGCCGGTGTTGGTTCTCACGGTCAGTTGCAAGGTTTAGGTTACCATTGGGAGCTTTGGGCTCTTCAAGCCAGCATGTCTGAACACGATGCATTGAAAGCCGCTACCATTCTAGGGGCTGAAGGAATTGGTCTGGACAATGATTTAGGCTCTATTGAAGTTGGCAAACTAGCCGATTTGGTAATTCTGAATAGCAACCCATTGGATAACATTAGAAACTCCAAAGATATTAGCTATGTGATGATCAATGGCCGATTGTATGAAGATGATACTTTGAATCAGGTTTACCCTGATAAGAAAGCACTGCCTAAACTTTGGTGGACAAACTTTGCTCCTACCGGAGTACCGGGGATTAAGAAATAGTAAGAGCTGGTATTGTACTGAGTATTTAGACTCTAGACGCCAGATTTCAGACATCATATATGGACTTGCTTAACGTCATTCCCGCATAGGCGGGAATCCCAAGTAGTAGCACAACAGAACACCTTCTGAAGCAATTCGGAAGGTGTTTTTGTCTTCAGACACTTTCATTAACCTTTGATTAACAAGTGGTTAACAGCTATTGATCTGAAATTTGCGTAACTTTCTTTTAAGCTTGTCCCTTTTCTAACAAGGAAAGCGTCAAGGAAGAAACGAATCAAAAACGATAGATCATGAAAAGCAAACTGTTTACCCTGTTGATAGCCTTTGGTTTCTGTGGAAGCCTAATGGCTCAAACTCCCCTCACTAAGGAAGAAAAAGACTTTGCCATAAAGTACCTGAATGAAGCTACCAAAGAATTGGAACAAACCGTAAAAGGCTTAAGTGAAGCCCAACTCAAGTATAGACCTGACGCGAACAGCTGGTCGGTTGAAGACTGCCTGAAGCACCTTACCATTTCAGAAGCCAATATCTGGGCTGGATTTGTTGAAGCTGCACTTCAGCAAGAGCCAGATCCATCTAAAAGATCTGAGGTTAAAGCCAGTGATGAAATGATTTTGGGTATGATTGAAAGCCGAGATCAGAAAGTACAAACCTCAGAATCGTTTCAGCCTGTAAATAAAGAGGGGGATTTCAAAACAGTATTAAAAGAGTTTAAATCACTGAGAGCAGCGCATCTAAAGTGGTTAAAGAAAACCGATGAGGATTTGAGAAACCGCTATGCACAAACTCCTGTGGGCACAATAGATGCTTATCAGGGAGTGCTGTTCATTTCGGGCCATGTGAAAAGACATACGGCACAAATGAAAGAAGTAATGGCTAGCGAAGGATTCCCATCGGCTCAATAGGCAACCTGATAATCTTATGTTAAAAGCCCTCTTAGGAGGGCTTTTTTATTTTATTCTGAATTTGAAACACTGATTAGGTAGATTATTGGATTTCACTGATTTAATCTACGAATTCATTACTCCTTGAAATCAGTGATCCACACAACTTATGCTAGTGCCTTTCTACAGAACTCAACGCATTTCTGAACTTCTTGAACAGGAGTAGATCCATCTGGTACTCTGTACTCCAACTCAATAGTTGCAGGGAATTTGTACTTGTTCTTTTTCATCATTTGAAGCAGCTGAGGAATCGGTGTATCTCCACTTCCCCACACTAAATTACCTTTACCATTGGCTGGTGTTTGACGGTCTTTAGTATGCATGCTCAAAATGCGTTTATGATTCTTTTCAATCAATTGAATCAGGTCTGTATTGCCAGCAGCAATGTAATGGCCCGCATCCAGGTTCATACCATTCCTTTTACTTTGAGCTAGTGCCGTATCCCAGAAAGTAAAAGTCTCCTGCTCATGGCCATGATATCCAACAGACATTCCGTTCTTCTCTCCAAGCTTACCTAGTCTAAGTGTATGAGCGTCATTAGAAGGATGTTCCAAAGTAACATGAGAGGCACCCAAGGCCTTAGCCGCCTTCATACCGTAGGTTATATCTGCATCGGTGGCTTCCATACCAAACACACTTGGTTTAAAGGCATAGATAGAAACACCGGCATCTTTATACATTTTTCTAACCTGCTCAAACTTCTTCATATCAACACCTGACCTCCATTGACTTACCTCCTTAGCATAAGACTCGCTTTGAGCTCTGAAGTCTGCCATTTTCTTCTTTTCATCGTCAGTCATGACTTCGTTGTTTCTTTCCTTGCGCATTAGAGGAAAAAACTCACGAAAATCAACCGGATTCTTAGGCATTCCGGCAAATGTCTCTGCAGGGTCTCCCATAAGCTCAATGGCCGAAATACCACATTCCTTTACATACCCTAGAGTTGCCTCAGCACTCTGATCTGGCATAGAACGAAATGAATATGTGATACAGCCAACTTGCACTCCATTTATAAGCGAATTGGCTTTGTTATAAGAACTAACAATGGCTGGAGCTCCCTTAAGCCATGCCGGTGCAGCTACAAGTCCGGCAGCTCCCAAAGCCGATTTGATAAGAAATTCTCTTCTGTTTTCCATAGGTTTTAAATTGAGAAGGTGAGTTAAACTAAGTTGTAATTTATCACATATTGGCTCAATAGGAAGTAAAATGAGATCGTAGCCGCATTTATACTTTAATCGGTCTATTTTCAATTTTAATGTGTCAGAAAGACACTAACCTTTTTTCACTGGAAATCAGTATATTATGAGTCTTCAACCCATACTATGCTGAATTTTCTACGCAATCTCAGAAGAAGCTCTTCATCTAAATACCTCAAATACGCCATTGGTGAGATTGTATTGGTGGTTATCGGGATTCTAATCGCTTTAAGTATTAACAATTGGAATGAGCAGAGAAAAGCAAAGGATTTTCAGGATAAAATGCTCAAAGAAATTTATAGAGCATTGGAAAATGACATCAATACTTTTGAGTCCTATGAGCAACTGATCAAAACCCATAATGAATCGATTTCTTATCTCATTGACGCTCAAAACACGGAAAATAAAGAGTCACTGAATATGGATTCCTTAAAATTCCATTTGGATGAAATTTGGGGTTTTGGCGTATCGATTGGTTATAATAATGGTCCTTATGAATCCTTGAAATCAAGTGGCTTAGATAAGATTGAAAATGATAGTCTTAGAAGTGAAATCGCCAAATTGTACAGCTATCACATGCCCAACACAGAAGACTGGATCAATGAAATTATTCGTGTTGATATAGTTAAAAAATTCGACCTCTTTGAAGAGCTTTTTACAATAAAACTTAGCAGGGACAGTGCTGGGGTTAATAGCGAATTAGTTATCGAAGATTATCAGTTTTTAGACTCCCCACTCTTTTCTCAAATCCTTGACAAATCCAATACTGTCCTCAAAAGCACCGTTTCTTCCTTCCAAAGGAGTCGGCAAAGAATGATTGAAGTAAAAAATGCCATAAACAATGAATTAGAATAACATGCTCAACTTCCTCCGCAACTTAAGACGCAATAACATGAACTCTAAGTATCTCAAATATGCCTTAGGTGAGATTATATTGGTTGTGATTGGCATATTGATCGCTTTAAGTATCAACAACTGGAATGAAGAGCGAAAGGATCGGAGCTTCGAGCGCAACATCCTTTCTGAGATTAAGGTCGCTTTAGATAATGACATCAATTACACGCAGCGAAACATTAAAAGATTAGAAAGTCTCGATTCTGCTATTGATGTGATGCTATACTTAATAGAGCAAAAAGCCGATTTTATAGATTCATTATACAACCAAGACCAACGTAGATCATACATGCTAGCAACAGGGATTATATATCAATATAATCAGGGCCCTTTTGAAGCTTTGAAGTCCAATGGGTTAGACAAAATCGAAAATGATTCTCTACGCAACAGCTTGATCTATCTATACGATTTTGACTTTCCTAGGCACAAAGAATTTATACAATATTATGATCAAGATTACAAAGAGCAAATAGATCGTTGGTTCGGTTTTCAAGGGGAGCCATTTATCGAGAACATAAATGGTGAGAGATTTATAAGACAAAAGTTTCCAAAGGATCTATTACAGAATTCTGATTTTCTGTACCTACTTAATGAAATGAGATCAAGGGCACGAATAGAACTAAATAGTTTTAAAAACTTCATACCCAGACTGAAAAGTATTCAGCGGTTAATTACCAATGAGCTAAATTCATAACGATGCTCAACTTCCTTAGAAAACTTAGGCGCAATAACATGAATAGTAAGTACCTCAAATATGCATTAGGAGAGATTGTGCTTGTGGTAATCGGCATATTAATCGCTCTTAGTATAAACAATGCCAATGAAAGCCGCAAAGCTCGAAATTACGAGTTAAAAATGCTCCTTGAGATAGAAAATGCTTTGGGTCAGGATATTCCGGTTTTTGAAAATTTCGACTCCATATTAAGCGTGTGGAATACTTCCATTATATACCTCACCAACGAAATAAATAAACCTAAAGGACACGTGAGCTCCGTAGACTCAATACAGTTTCATTTAACAAAAATCAATGAGATTGGTGTCTTTTCCATCTATAATAACGGACCATACGAAGCATTAAAGTCTAGTGGAATGGACAAAATTTCCAATGATGAATTGAGAAATGAAATTGCTCGCCTTTACAGCCGAGACCTCCCCTCCATTGATATTTGGATCAATGAGATCATGAGAGAACACATTTTTAATAAATACAGTGTTATGGATGAGTTGTTCGATATTAAGATAGAAGCAGATGGCATTGTATTAAAGAAAGAAATTATCATTGAAGATTTTAAATTTTTGTCCAACCCTACATTTCATGAGTTAGTCGGAAACATGTATAGTGTTGTCAACTCTACCAAAAGGCGAATGAAGAATTGTGCTGAAAAGATGATTGCTCTTAGACTTAAAATAGACCAAGAATTACAGAATTAGACATGCTCAACTTCCTCCGTAACCTTAGAAGAAATAAAATGAACAGTAAGTACTTAAAGTATGCTCTCGGGGAGATCATGCTGGTTATGATTGGCATTCTATTGGCACTTCAGGTAAATAATTGGAATGAAGGATTGAAGGAAGCCAAAGAGAGAAATGCATTCAGGTCTTCACTTGAGAAAGAATTGCAGGCTGACCGAATTTATTTAACTGACAAGATCGAGGGCCTTAAAAGTGAAAGTGATGAACTTCTCCTGTTTAAGGAAAAGGTAAACTCAGTTGATGCGGACCTAACCCAATTAAAACTGCTTGTTCAGGAGGAACTGATCCCATTTATAACCGATTTTCGGGGATTTAATAACAACACCTATCAATCCTATTCCTCTTCAGGAAGGTTAAACCTTCTAAATAATGAGCTGCAGCAGGAGCTTTACCTCTTAAACACCATGCAGATTCAAACCTTGGCTAGTTATGAAAAACTGACCGACTTATACTTCGTTCAAATATCCAGCTTCGGACAAAAGTACCCACTTGACATTGAAATCTCATTAATAAAGAGAGGAAAGCTATACGATGAGATATGGGCTAAAGCACGTTTGGAAGAACTAGGAGCAGCACTCAATACATGGGGCACTTCAAAACGTAATTATTACCGAATAATGATCTCCAATTTGCAAGAGGCTTTGGATCAAACGAACCATATCTTAGATAATTACTTCCCTCAATAAACCATGCTCAACTTCCTACGAAAGCTTAGAAGAAACTGTCCGAATCACGGATTATAAAGATGATATGACACACACAGATTTAAAACATAGTGAGATAACAGAAAAGATTATTGGAGCCTCCTTCGAAGTTCATTCATTCTTAGGAAATGGGTTTCAGGAGGTAATCTATCAAAGAGCATTAGCTTATGAAATGAGTCAAAGAGACTTGAATTTTCAAAGGGAAATAGAACAAGATATTTATTACAAAGAATTGACTGAACCTATTGGCACCCGAAGAGCAGATTTCGTTGTCCAGGATAAGGTATTAGTTGAACTCAAAGCAATCAAAGAATTGGAGGATGTTCATATGGCACAAGCCCTTAATTATTTGAAGGCATTCCGTTTGGAAGTAGGACTACTCATCAACTTTGGCTCAAAAAGCTTAACTTTTAAGAGGCTAGTACTCACAAACAATCCGAGAAATCCATAAATCAATCTAATCAGTGATTCAGACCACATGCTCAACTTCCTCCGCAACCTTAGACGCAACCAAATGAACAGCAAGTATTTAAAATATGCCATAGGCGAGATTGTATTGGTTGTTTTGGGTATTTTGATCGCCTTGAGTATCAATACCTGGAATGAGAACAGAAAGGAAAATAACCTATCCAAGGTCTATCTTGATAGAATTGAGCAAGACCTACATCAACTCATCAATAGAAGCAACGCACTGAGCAAGCAAAACAAAAGTATTCTTGAGGCTATTACCACCACTCAAACATATTTAGAAAGAGGAACTCCTCTTTCAGATGAGGAACTTAAGACTGTAGAATACGCTATGTTATGGTTTCCCAGAACCACATATCAGCTTCCGCATATGCTTACCTATGAGGAGATGAAAGAAAGCGGAAACATCAATCTCATTTACCGGCAAGAACTAAGAACTGAACTAGCAGAATTCTATAGCTACCTGGCGCAGGTAGAGTCAATCTATATTAAACTAGGCCAACAAGTAGAAGATCAGTTTGTGATTTATAATAGATATATCCGGTCTACAACCGACCCTACCACCCTGGATATCACCTTTGAATATGACTTCGATAAGATGTCTAGAGACGATGAATTCATCAATACATTTTCGCGCCTAGCCATCCATTGGAGAGGCTTTGTCTTCTTTATGGAGGGAATAAACCAAAGGGGAGATTACATTATGATTAATTACTTCACAACCGAAGAATGATGCTGAACTTCCTCCGCAAACTAAGACAAAACAACATGAACGGTAAGTACCTGAAATATGCAATTGGTGAAATTGTATTAGTGGTAATTGGAATATTGATTGCTCTTCAAATCAATAACTGGAATGAAAAACGCAAAGGTGAAGCCAAAACCAAGGCCATTCTATCTCAAATAATAGATGAACTCAAACTAGACGTAGAGGTACTTCAAAGTGTGAATAAAGCATACCTGCAAAAGGACTCTCTCATTACTGTTTTCAAAAATTCGGACTTTAGCCAACCATTGCTTAGTAACCTGGATTCTTCTGAATTTCATGATTTAATAAGAACGTACATGCCATTCGAAGTTCATGACAGAGGGTTTCAACTACTAATGAATCATACAGACGAATTAGATGAGGATTTCTCTGAAAATCTGGAACAGCTGATTTTTATCTATCAAGACGCTATTCCTATGGTAATACAATACATGGATGGAATGCTTTCGATACTAAGTAAACATAAGGAGCACCAATACCAGAACTATGAATGGTATTCCAAAGTATCGTTGTTCCACGAGTACTCAGAAGAAGAATATAGATATTATATGTATGACCCGATATACAAAAACTATATGACTGTGTATCGCGAAATGTACGTCAATATTCTAATCAACTCTCGATGGACTGTTGACTTAGCTCTGAAAGCAATCGTCCAACTAGAAACGAAGCTTGAGTTGGAGAAAAGTTTAGATGAATTTTTATTGGCGGCTCCCCAGGAGCTAGTCAACTCAATGATAGGAACTTATCGTTTTGAAGAGAAAACTTCAGACCTCATTTTAGAAAATAGAAACGGACAGCTTTATGAGTCCACTTTTGAAGGCGGTTCATTTTTTGGAAGAGCGTTTGATACCCAATACATTACGGGTGAATTAAGATATTTAGGAGACAGCCTATTTTACCATGATGTACGAAGCAATTTGAGACTGAACCAAGATGGCTCAATAAGCCTTGAAGATATATTCGGATCAAAGATCACCTCCATTGAGAAAAAGTAATTGCCTCATTTTATTCAAAAAGACTTAAAGTTTATAGAAATCAATTTCAATCCACTAACCAAAAACTAAACAATCATGGGACTATTCTGGGACTTAGTACAACAAAGCCAAATCAGTGATCAACAGTCAAGAGCAGACTCTTTAGAAGAGCGTGTTGCTTATCTTGAAGACGAACTTCATAAGACCAAAGTGCTTTTAATCAAAACCCTCAAAGCACTTGAAGAGCATACAGGAAAGGATATTGACGGAGATGGAAAAACGGGCTAAAGCTCATAGCATAATTGTATTTTTTTGAGCATCTGGTCTTATTTCTGTCAAAATAAATAAAAGATTTATTTATTAAATAAAATCTTTCTATAAGTCTATTCTATGAAAAATTCATTAGAAGATAGCCATTAAAAACAACAGTTTAGTGCGTAGGTAAAAAACCTATAAAGCACTATAAATCAATACTTAACGCAAATTTTATCACGCAAAAAATAGCCAGAATAGTAGAAATTACATACCTTAGACACTCTCAACCTCTAAGTAATGTACAAGGCAACTGCTAAGCGATTTACATTCATACTTTTGGCAAGCCAAATAGTAATATTTTGCTTTATCAATTTCTCTTATGAAGAGAAGTCTGCCAACTTAAAAAAACTCCTTCCCAAGGAGATTAAAACAGTAACATTCGGTACCCCCCTCGATTCTTTCTTGAAGGAAAGACCAAATGCTAAAGAGGAAAATCAGACCATGGATTTCAGACATGTCTACATTGAGGAAATAAATTCTGGCAACATCACTTCGGCAGTTTATTATTTCGATGCAGACCTACCCGGAAAACCACTGTACGAAATCATTGTGAACTTCAAGGATGAAGCAACAATGGAACTTCAAGCTAATGTTCTGTTGGGGCCTTCAAACTACAGCGGGAAAGATGGCAATTCAAAAGAGTGGAAATTTGATCTCAAAAAAGAAGAATATCCTGTTCATTCCTGGACATTCAAAAACAAGATTGTCTATGTTATGCCGCTATCTGGTACCGAGTGGAATACCAATGGCAACATAGAACTTGAATAAATTTTAATTTCCTGAGTAGTACACTTCCTCTAATTCAAAGAGCAAAATATCTTCATGTTAACTCTTCAAGAGTTATAGAAAAGAGAAACTGAAACCTCAGTTGTTAGTGATAAAAAAGGCATATTTCACTTTCTTTGCACCATAAGTCGCCATTATCCTGTCAATAACTTGATGGCAGCCTTCTAAAGAAAATTTAATGAAGAAAATATACGCACTTCTCTGCTTGATTTTTGTGATGGGCTGCAGCCCCCTAATGGTAAAAACCGACTATAATCATCATTTAGATTTTAACCGTTATCAGACTTTTTCCTTCAGCGTTTGGGAAACAAACGATCAAAAGCTATTGGATGACGCTCATAAAAGCTACTTAGAGGCTGCCATAACGGACCAATTAACTCAAAGGGGACTGAGTAAAAAAAGTGAAGCTGGAGATTTCATTATTAAGGTTTTTATTGTTGAAGACCGTGAAACTAGTCTTTCTGCCTATAATGATCATTACACATTGGCCAACTATAATATTGGCTGGGGATGGGGAGCTGGTGGTCTGTCCTATGGCACTTCCAATTTGCACTATGATGAATCTCATTATGAAATTGGCACCCTCATCATTGACTTAGTTGATTCAAAATCAAAGATTCTGGCTTGGCAAGGTGTAGCCAAGAGTGCAATAGATAATAATCCTGACAATGACGAAGAAATGGCACACGGCACTGTTGAAATGGTGTTTAAGAAGTTCCCTATTTCACTCAATCAAATAACTTTTTTATTCTTCCCTTAATGCTTCTACGGGGTTAATTTTTGAAGCTCTTATCCCAGGATAAAACAGAGCAATAGAAGAAAGTACAAACATAAGCGTCACTGTAAGAGCAATTTCAAATACTCCAATTTCAATTCCATATTCGTAACCATTGAGCCACTGTTGAGAAAAGTAGATTCCAACTGGTATAGCAATAAATACGGCTAGCAAACAAACCAAAGAAATAGGCTTGGCAATTTGTCCTATGATATGAAATAGCTGAGCCCCAATAGCCTTCCTCACCCCTATTTCCTTTCTTTTCTGATCGGCATAGTAGTAGGTGAGCCCGAAGATTCCGAGTGCTGCAATGGTCACTAGCAAGAAGGTAGCCCATTGATAGAATCGGGCTTTCTGAAAATCCTCCTCATAGGCCCCGTTCAGTACATCTTCCATGACTCTATACGATAACTCATGCCCAGGAAATAGTTCATTCCATTTGGCTTCCATTTGTTCGATAACAGGCTCAAAAGAAACACCTTCAACTCTTAGAGTCATGCTAAAGTAACCTCTGAGCTCATTCTCAAGCAACACAATAGGTTCTATAGCCTGGTGCATAGTTGTATAGTGATAGTCAGAAATCACTCCTGAAATTTGATAAGTCAGTGAAGTATCGCTTCCAGTCCAAATCATTTGCCGACCCAAAGCATCCGAATTATCAGCGAAGCCCAAAGTCTCTACGGCTTTCTCATTAATCAACATGGTGCGGCTACCAGATCGTATATCTTCACCTGCAATAATTGACATACGGTTTGTTCTTACGAAATCAGAATCAATGAAATTCACATTCAACAAATGGCTCACCGAACCTGTGTCCATTTGCACCGAGAAATTAGACTTCCCTTGATTGGCAAAAATTGGCGACTGGGAAATGGTAGCATCTTTTACTCCTGCAATGCTGCTAAAAGCATTTTTGATTGATTGTGCATGTTCGAAGCCGTCAACCTCATTCAATGTTACATTGACCAAACCGTCATTACTGTAACCCATATCCAACGAATTAATATAATTGAGCTGACGTGAAATAACCAGAGCATTGAGAATGAAGAAACCCGCTAAAGCAAACTGCAGTCCGATAAGGCTTTTTCTGAAAATTGAGTTTCCGGAATGACTTCTCGAAAGATTTATCCTCTTACCTATCAAGGTAATTAATACAATAGAAATGGCGGATGCGACAAGCCATAGAACCCCAAAGATGCTTCCGAGGAATATCCATATTTGCTCATCAGAAAGCCAGCCATTTTTCAAATCGAGGCTAGTATAAGCTTCCAACTCATTCAGAGAAAATGAGAGCAAAAGACCAGTTAGCAATACTGCAGGAAGTAGGATAATCAAGGCCTCCTGTGCCGATTGTAAAACATTACTTAACCAAGGCTGACCCAAAGCTTTTTTGATAGACATCTCCTTATTTCGCTGCACTGCCAAGGCAGTTTGCATATTGAAAAAGTTAATAACGGTTGAAGAGATGATGAAAATTGCTAATACTCCTAATACCCAGAGTGTCTGTTTATCATGCTTCTGCCCTTGGTCAAACTCAAGCCCTCTGGTAAAATGAATAGAAGGGAAAGACTGTGCCTCATGCACTATTACTTCCCTTACATTTTCTGGCAATGCTTCCTGAAAATGGGTATTTAGCTTAT
The DNA here is from genome assembly GCA_013373005.1 of Cytophagia bacterium. GTDB lineage: Bacteria > Bacteroidota > Bacteroidia > Cytophagales > Cyclobacteriaceae > Roseivirga. The sequence goes on from JABXIP010000349.1 coordinate 18,288, forward strand.
TCTGTAAAGCTTCCCTATTAACCTTTGAGTTAGTGAGAATATAAGTATCTAAACCCGGCATTATGGCCGCATAGTTAGCATTATGCAGAGGTTCAATAAGTTCGAAATTCGCCAAAAAAGAAGGCCTAAAAGAGACATTAGTAGGATAACTTTGAAATACTCCGGCCACCTGAAAACTCCTAGACCCGAAAGGCCCCTGAGCCTGAACAAGCTGACCCACAGCCTCCTCCTCGCCAAACAGCCTTTCTTTAGCCAGTGTACTGATCAATATATCATTCAAAGCACTAGATACACTTCCATCCACTACGTCTACTTTAAAGCCTTTATAGAATCCGGAGTCTACAAACAGCATGGGCTCATTTGAAAATATCTTATCATCTAACTCCAAATTAGCTTGCAGGTACCTTGTGCGAATGGAAGTCTCAACTTCTGGAATTACCTCGGCAAGATTCTGTCCAGTTAGCACAGAAGAAGAAGCAAAATGCCTTTCCCCATTGGGCAGATTCAGCTTGGTGGTCAATCTAAAAAGTTTACCATCAGATTCATGATAGCCGTCAAAGTTGGCATCGTGAAGAAGAATGGATAAAAGCAGAATTGAGCCAGTGAGTCCAATGGTAAAACCCAAAAGATTAATAAAAGATGGAACCTTGTGTTTTCTAACTGACTTGAAGGCGAACTTGAGGTGAGATTTGAACATAATAATGGAAGTTGAATGATCAAGCTATCAATAGTCTCTCAGAAGATCAACTATTCAATTAGTTTTTCAACTAAATTAGCAATTACTCCACATCCTTGACGCATCGGAAACCGGTATGGCCAAACGCGGAATCCCTGGTAGATTTCATTCTTCTACTCACTCTGTAACCGCTGCAATAACTATCGCTGCACAAAAAGGAACCTCCTCTCATCACAAACTTATCTACGTAGGGTTCTTGAGGATCGTAGGAGGTTTTGGGTCCTTGAGGGTTAAGGAGAGACTCTGCCTCAGACATTTGCCCATAGGCTTGAACATGGTATTTATCTTGACACCACTCCCAAACATTGCCAGCCATATCATAAAGGCCATATCCATTTGCGGGAAAGGATTTTACCGGTGCCGCATCAACATAACCATCTTCTTCTGTATTCTGATAAGGGAATACTCCTTGCCAGAAATTGGCCTTATCAGCAGCATTTTCAACCTGAACATTTCCCCATGGATAAACAGGATCTTTCAACCCTCCCATAGCGGCCCACTCCCACTCTGCCTCAGTTGGCAACCTCTTTCCTGCCCATTGAGCATAGGCCAAGGCATCATCGTAAGACACATGAACCACCGGGTAATCCATTTTACCATCTATGGATGAGCCAGGTCCAAAAGGCTGTCTCCAATTAGCGCCAATGGTCCACCTCCACCACTGACCTTCATAATTCAAGTTCACAGGCCCGCTTGTTGCCTGAAATATTAATGAACCTGCCTTAAGCAAAGAGTCAGCAGGTTTTGGCGTTTCTGGTGGCAAGCCCTTTTTCATTTCATCCCAGTCGATGTCTCTCTCGGCAATAGTAACATAGCCAGTAGCATCTACGAAGGCTTTAAACTCACCATTGGTCACCTCTGCTTCATCCATAAAAAATGAAGAAACAGAAACCTGATGTCTAGGGTACTCATCCTGATCTGCCTGTAAGGTTTTCCCTCCCATATCGAAGGTTCCGGCAGGAATATAAACCATACCTTCAGGCGCTACTACATCATTATCTCTCTTACTCTCGCAATTCGATAATATCAGAGCGATGAGTATTGACAATCCGGCAAGCCATCTATTGGATTTCATAGGCATGGTTAACATGAAACAATGTTAAAACAAATCGCATGGAATTGAAACCTGATCAACGAGAGTTTGATGGTATTTAACCTCACATAATATTTCTAACCTTTCCGGTCAGTCATAAACTAAACAAATTAGCTCTACTGTAACCAATGTTACTCCCGCCTAGCATAAAGCCTGATAGTTTTGTTCCCTATATCGACAAAAGTAATATGGACATCTTAGAGATTTTAGGTTATATAAGTGCCTCAATTATTGGCATATCATTAGGGTTGATTGGTGGTGGAGGTTCCATACTCACGGTTCCCGTTCTGGTTTATCTTATGGGCATTGCTCCAGTTCCGGCAACGGCCTATTCATTATTTATCGTAGGGTTTAGCTCGCTTATTGGAGCAGGTAAATATTCCAAAAAGCAATTGGTCAGTTATAAAACTGCCATTGTTTTCGGCATCCCTTCCCTACTTGCGGTTTTCTTGACAAGGAAATTTCTAGTACCCTCTATTCCTGAAAATATCTTCAGCCTTGGGACTTTCGATTTCACAAAGGACATCGCTCTTATGGTGCTTTTCGCCTTGCTTATGATTATGGCTTCCATTTCTATGATCAGAGGCAAAAAAGAGCAGGAAGAAACAAACACCACACAGGTTTTCAAATACCACCTGATTGTTATTGAGGGACTTTTAGTTGGAACACTTACCGGTCTTGTTGGTGCAGGAGGAGGATTTTTAATCATACCAGCGCTAGTAGTACTTTCCAAACTACCTATGAAAATGGCAGTTGGCACTTCACTGCTAATCATTGCTATTAAATCCATGCTCGGATTCCTTGGTGATGTATCCAATATGGAGATTGACTGGGTCTTTTTGGGCGTATTCACCCTAATTTCTGGTGCCGGAATATTTGTAGGGAGTTACCTTTCCAATTTTATTTCCGGTAGTAAGCTGAAGCCTGCCTTTGGTTGGTTTGTATTAATTATGGGTGTCTACATTCTAACCAAAGAGATATTATTCTAAAGACTAGTGACTGTTGTATATTGAGTTGGCCGGACAGCTAATTAGGTGCTGTCCGGCTCTTTTTTTACTTCCCGAATTTACCTTTAAGGGCTGCTAGTTTAGCGGCCATATCAGTCTCAGGCTCTCGGTTTTTCTTTGGCCTTTGAGTTTTCTTAGGTTGAGGCTTAGCTTCCCCTTTCATAGAAAGTGAAATTCTCTTTCTTGCTACGTCTACCTCAGTTACGGTAACCATTACTTTTTGCTGCACAGCCACTACATCTGCCGGATTACTAATGTAATGATCAGCCAATTGACTTATATGAACCAATCCGTCCTGGTGAACCCCAACATCTACAAAGGCCCCGAAATTGGTCACATTGGTGACGATACCAGGAATCTTCATCCCAATTTTCAAGTCTTCGATGTGATTTACCCCTTCTGCAAAACTGAAGACTTCAAACTTCTCCCTTGGGTCTCTTCCCGGCTTAGCTAATTCGCTCAGCACATCCTTAAGAGTAGGTAAACCAACAGTATCTGTCACATAAGTCTTTAAGTCAATTTTATTCCTTAGCGATTCGTCCTTCACTAAATCAGCCACTTTGCAACCCAGGTCTTTGGCCATCTTCTCAACCAGAGCATATACCTCCGGGTGAACAGCACTATCGTCTAGCGGGTTGGCAGCTCCTTTAATGCGCAAGAAACCTGCTGCCTGCTCGAATGCCTTATCACCCAAACGCTGAACATTTTTGATTGCAGAACGATTCTTGAATGGCCCATGCTCATTTCTATACTCCACAATATTCTTGGCCAATTGCGGGCCTAGTCCTGCCACATAGGTAAGCAATTGTTCTGAAGCCGTATTCACCTCTACTCCAACGGCATTCACACAGCTCATCACAACATCGTCTAGTGAGTGCTTCAATGCAGACTGATCTACATCATGCTGATACTGCCCTACACCGATAGATTTGGGATCTAACTTCACCAACTCAGCTAGTGGATCCATTAATCTTCTTCCGATTGAAACCGCCCCGCGAACCGTTACATCTTGATCTGGAAACTCAGTCCTTGCTATCTCAGAAGCCGAGTAGATAGAAGCTCCACTCTCATTCACCATAACCACGGTAATAGCAGAAGATAGCCCAAGACTCTTAACAAAGTCTTCCGTTTCACGACTGGCTGTACCATTTCCGATAGCAATAGCCTCAATTTTATGGGTATCTACCATGTGCTTGATTACAGCACCTGATTCCGCTTTTCTCTTCTGTGGCTCATTTGGGAAAATGGCTTCATAATGAAGGAGCTTACCCTGCGCATCGAGGCAAACCACCTTACAACCAGTTCTAAATCCTGGGTCTATGGCCAACACTCTTTTGCTCCCCAAGGGAGCTGCCATCAATAGCTTATGCAAGTTTTTGGCGAATACTTCAATAGCTTCTTCATCGGCCTTCTTCTTGGAAAGCATTCTCATCTCGGTTTCCATTGAAGGGCTTAGTAATCTCTTGTAAGAATCCTTTATGGCCATTGCCACCTGCTCGGAAGCTGTATTTCTAGACTTGATGAAGAGCCTTTCCAAAAGGGCAATTGCTTCTTCTTCAGGTGGAAGAATATCGAGCATTAGAAACAATTCTGCTTCACCTCTTCGCATGGCCAAGACTCTATGCGAAGGAGCATCTTTCAGCGCTTCTTCCCACTCGAAGTAATCTTTGTATTTCTGACCTTCTTCTTCTTTTCCAGTATATACCCTGGCTTTAATGGTGCTGTGATGCTGAAAGTATTTTCTCATCTTCTCTCTAGCTTCAGCACTTTCATTCACAGTTTCAGCAATAATATCTCTTGCTCCTTGTAAGGCCGCATCTATATTGGCAACACCCTTTTCTTCATTAATATACTTGGCAGCTTCCGCTTCCAAGTCGAATGATTCTTGTTCAAATACCTTTAGAGCTAGCGGCTCTAGTCCCTTTTCCCTTGCCACTGAGGCTTTGGTCTTTCTCTTGGGCTTATATGGCAAGTAGATATCCTCCAGAACAGACATCGTATCGGCATCCTTTATCCTTTTCTCCAGCTCAGCCGTCAATTTTCCTTGATCTTCAATAGACTTAAGAATAGCCTCTCTTCTTTTATCGAGCTCCTTTAATTGTTGAAGTCTATCTCTTACGGCAGCAATCTGCACCTCATCTAAACTGCCAGTGAGTTCCTTTCTATATCGAGCAATGAAAGGCACAGTACCTCCCTCTTCCAATAGTTTAATGGTAGCCTCAACTTGCTTGTTGGCCACCGAGAGTTCCTGTGCTATAAGATTAGAATATATCATAGTCTGAATTTTTAGGCGGGCACAAAACTAAGGAAAGATGCTTCTCTGGAAAGTAATAAAATTAGATTTGGGAACATTTTTTATAGAGAACACGATTAATGTGTCATGGGGAAATTTATAGAAGTACTAACTCCTGAACTCACGGAGTTTATTCAAAACCAGAAAATATTCTTTACCGGTACTGCCGCCACAACAGGGCGGGTTAATATCTCTCCAAAGGGTATGGATTCTCTAAGGGTAATTTCCCCAACCCAGGTGGTTTGGTTGAACCTTACGGGTAGTGGCAATGAAACAGCTGCTCACCTCAAAGAAGTGAATAGAATGACCATTATGTTTTGCGCCTTCGAAGGAAAGCCACTAATTCTGCGCCTTTATGGATCGGCTAAAACGATACATCAGCAAGACAGTGAATGGGAACAGTATTATCAGCTCTTCCCCGCTAATAATGGGGCAAGAAATATATTCCTATTGGAGATTGAGTCGGTTCAGACTTCATGTGGTTTTGCCGTTCCATTCATGGACTATATAGAAGACAGACCTATTCTTAAAGATTGGGCTGAAAAGAAAGGACAAGAGGGCATTCAAGACTACTGGCAAGAAAAGAATCAGGTGAGCATTGACGGTTTACCAACCGGCCTATTTGATTAGCTCCAAAGCTTTTTTCATTACCGGATCACGGTCATTCAGCAAGTCTTCTATGCCGTATTGAATTGGGAAATCAGGGATTACACCTCTTCCATGAAATTCATGCCCAACATTGGCTGTAGTATACATCCACATAGGTACTCTTACCTGAATATTGCTATTTGGTAACTTTATGGTTTGTGTGCTTCCCGATGTGTTCCCATCGTAACCACCCCCAGTTTCTTCACCAACAAAAATAGCCCATTTGTTATGATGCAAAACTGCAGCCACATCAGCGCAAGTGGAGAAGCTAAAACCATCTGTCAGAACGATAACCTTTCCTGAAAAACGATTCTTCTGAGGTTTCCATTCATCCAACCCCTTATGAGAAGTCATAAACCTGACACCTCCTCGTTCAGAAATTCGTCCATATCCATCATAAGAATCTGTCACCTGAATATTGTCGAAATACCGGAATGGTTTATCCGAAAAATAAGAAACCAGTGTAGCACCATAATTATCGTCTCCGCCTCCGTTGCCTCGAAGGTCCAGAATTAAGTTCTTCACACTTTTCTCCTTTAATTCATCAAAGCTCTTAGAAAGAAACCTTTCATAATTAACACCCTGTTGATTCAATGCACTACTTGAAAATGTTCTTATCCGCATGAGGCTATAATCAGCCTCATTCACCATGCTCATAAAGGGCTCATTATCCGTAACTCTTAATGCTTCAACCTCTCTCAGTTCAACTCCTGATATTTCAACCTCTTTAAGCTTCCCATTTACGTCTCTAACTTCCACTACAAAAGACTTCTGGTTATCGACAAACAACTGATGATAGTAGTAAAAGAAATTCTCTACATACCTGTACTTACCAGTCTTAATAAAGCCGTCTGAGGGCAGGTATTGAAATATTGTCGCAACCACTTCACCAACCTCCCTGCCATTGATTGAAAGAATTCGATCCCCAGCATTCAACTTGCCTTTCGTCAGTTCAGCATTTGTTATGTATAAATCGGTCCCGGAAAAGCCCACCATAAGAGGAATAAATCTTCTCTCGCTCACGAACTTTTCATATTGATCCATTGGAAGAGAGGCGTTTGTATGCCCACACCTTACCTTGGAGAGTAAGAAACGAACACGAGCAAACAGCTCCAATTCAGCAAGTTCCTCATCGGCTTCCATACTCTTAAAAAAGTAATTCATTGAGTCGGCAGGCGTATATCTATTGATACCAGGATGTAACTCCCTGAGTTGGCTGTAGAGATACTTCAAATCATCATTAACGGCTCTTGCGCTAAGGTTCTGGGCTGAAAGCTGATCTATAGTGCAGAAAATAAGACAGAGAAGGATAAACGAACGGAACATATTGCAAAGAGGTTAATAATGCATTTTACCCAGATTGCGGCAATAACACCGTGCGAAAACCATTAATTTGAACTCTGAACCAATCGTAAAAAATGCCGCACTAATTGTGTTTCATACTTATTTTAAAACGTTTTTCTTTAAATTCGTGATTTACCTAAGACTATAATTATGAGGAAAATATTTGCAGCCATTTTGTGCTTGAGTTTAATCGCTAGTTGCGGTGGCGGAGGTGATACTATTCCAATTGGTGGTGGAAATCAAGGAGGTGATGGCCCACTAATTGTTGGAGATACTGACCAGTCAGGCGTTAATTACAGGTCTAGCTCAGAAAGTAGAGACTTCACAGAAACAACTGTAGTTGGTGACTCCACCTTCTATGAAGTCGCTATCAACTTAGACGAAGCCGGTGGTAATGACTTAACCTTTACACTAGTCAAATGGACTGATTTTCAAGTGGTAACTGTGAAAGGAACAAGCGACATGACTATTCCATTCTCAGGAAGTGATATCGAAATCATTGAGCTCGAATACTTTATACCAGGAGCTACATTTCTTTTAACCGGAGCAAGCATTAACACCACCACAACAGCCAACTACACAACTGCAGTAGAAGCTCTTGCTGGCTATACCTACCAAGGGGAGATTAGCATCTTAACTGAACAATCTCTGTGGAATGACAAAGTATATGTTCCCTTCAGATCTCTTTTATATGAAGGTTGGATTGGTGTGAATATTGAGACAGATGCCAACAATGAAATCACAGGCATCGGCATCAACACAATTGCCTATAGAGGGCTGTAGAATCATTAAAGCTATAAAAGCGAAAAGCCCCTCTCCAGGGGCTTTTCTAGGTTGACACTACATAAAACACAATAAATCAACATGACTTTATTGAGGAATTATCTTTGAGCCTATTCAGGCTGCTCTATTAATTTCTTATTCTCGTTCACTTGCCAATTGAAGCTGGAAGCACTCAGTTTTCTTATCAATTGTGTAACCAATACCACTCCCAGGAGAGCAAATCCAGAGGTAGCCGAAACAAGTGGGTTGGCAAAGAAATCTCCACTGGAAAGTATTCCTAAAATCAACATAGTAGATATTGGAAGAGACAGTGCTAAAACTAGAATCGCATACTCTGTATCGAAAGTCTTACCTGATCCACCCTCCTTTTTACTAAAAACAGACAAGTGAGCAAAAGGCCAAAAGCTGCATGAGCTTAGAGGAAATACAATTGCCAACAAAATGGTATTTGTACTCTGAATACCCATTAGCATAATCACGGCCGTACTTATAAGCAGAGTAATTCCTGCTCTAACCAATAACACATTCAGAATAGGCCAAAGGCTTTCCTTCTTCAGCTTTACAGCTATGCCTATAAAGAATAACACTAATGGTGTCATAATCAGGCTTAAACGACTGAAAGTATCTCCAAGAAAAGTCGGTAAGCTCTCAAAATTGAAACCTAGTGCTAATAGTGATATAGCCAGTAAGATGACCAGATTAATAGGTTCACTTACTAGTGAAATCAGCAACTCCTTCACCTTCCCCTTCGAACTTTTCTTAGACGCCCCCTTAATACCGTAATACATATTCATGGCTATTATATAGAGGAATATCAATACGAAGAACTTGTTACCAACGTCTGCTAAAGCAGCATCTGCCAAGCTACTTTCGCCCAAATACTCCAAGATAAATGGAAAACAGGAAAGCCCTGGAGCCAATGAAGGCAAAAGAAGCTTCAACGTTCTTCCTTTGGCGGAATCAGGCTCAATCGAAAGAAGCTTAAGTATTGCCGGAGTAATAAAGTAAATGATAAAATTAAACGCCAGAGCAAGAACTGGCAACACCAACATATTGGCATTGATTTCTACTCCCATTAAAGCCACAAAGATGGTAGAAGGCAAAGCAACGGTTAATATCAAGGTCTTAATACCGTTTACCTGCTCCTTTCCAAACTTCTTCTTCAGCAAAAAGCCAAGGACGATGAATGAGAGAAATGTAAAAGTCTTTTGTAGTGCTGGATCCATCTAAATTTTCAACTCCTTATTACTCCATCACTTTACCGAGGGCAGAAGTAAACATCTCCATTTCCTTCATTGTACCCATACTGACTCTACACCAGGTCTTATCATAGATCTCAAACGACCTTACTCCAATTCCTAAATCAGACATCTTCTTAAGAAAATCCCTCCCGTCCATTTCCTCTTGAGGGAAAATCATAAAGCTTGTATGAGAAGGAACAGGTTTAAAGCCCATAGACTTTAGTGTAGATGCCGTATAATCGCGAGCTTCCTTATTCAGTTTCTTAGATTTCTTTTGGAAGGCAGTATCATCCATGCTAGCCATAGCTGCATAGATAGAGGTGTTTGCAATTCCCATTCCACCTCTGGTAATGCTCTGAATAGACTTTAAAGTTTCAGGAAGTGCGGCTACATAACCTACTCTAAGGCCGGCCATTCCATGAATTTTAGAGAATGTTCTGGCAACAATTACGTTTTTACCTTCATTCAGAAGTGAAACCATACTCTTACCATCTTCGCCTTCAACAAAGTCAAGATATGCTTCATCGATGAAGATTGGCACCTTCTCAGAAACCCTTGAACAAAAGTCGTATAGCTCTTTATAACCAGTTATGGTTCCGGTTGGGTTGTTAGGATTACAGATATAAACCAATTTAGTATCATCGGTTATAGCTGCTTCCATAGCCTCCAGGTCATGAGACCAGTCTTCTTTCAGCTTCACACCTTTCCATTCCGCGCCAACCGATCTTGCTACGTTCATCAGCGACATGTAAGAAGGGTCTGCGGAAAGCACTGTTCCTCCATTCATAAAGAATACCATAGCAAATTTCTCGAGCAAATCAGAAGAACCAGGTCCCATCATTAGGTATTCCTTAGGCACCCCTTCCTTAGCCGAGATCTTATCCATCAACGCAGAAAGATGACCCCAACCATATCTGTTACCCGCTTCAGCAGCAGCCTTGAGAGCCTCTACGGCCTTTGGCGAAGGTCCGTAAGGGTTCTCATTGGCGTTTAGCTTCGCCACAATCTCTGCCGTTAACGGAGCAGTGTGCTCTTTGAATAATGGTGTATAAACAATACGCTCTGCATTATCAATTAATATACTATTCCTTGATTCTCCCCATGAGAGCTGAGGGAGCATTGTTGCTCCACCGAGCGATAGTAACCCGGTTTTTAACCATTTTCTTCTATTGAGTGACTGTGACATGATGAACTAGTTTTAGTTTAAGTTGATTGAAGGCTCATTCATTATTCTAAAGTTACCAAGGAATCCATTCACTCATATCTCAAACTGTTTACATCTCCATATTCGGTTTAAAAACAAACTGAAAACGAATGCAATCCTGATAAATGGGTTGATTTAGATTAATATTCAAACCTATATTAATTCAATTTACATTTTTATTGAATATTTTGATTCAGATTGAAACCTATTTTTAATTAAAAAGTGTAAAACACACACTAACCCGTTTCATTTCTAGCCTTACTCCGAACAATTATGGAAATAGAATTTTTTGGGCATAAAAAAAGCCCCGATTTCTCGGGGCTTTCAATTCTATATTTTATTTCTTTCTTAGATAGAGATACCCATGAAGCTCATAAAGGCAATACCCATAAGTCCTGTAATGAACATGGTAATACCCAATCCTTTCAAACCATCTGGCACATTAGAATACTTGAGCTTTTCTCTAATAGCTGCCAAAGCAACAATAGCTAAAAAGAAACCAATACCAGATCCGAATCCGAATACCGTAGCCTCTCCTATTGTATAGTCTCTCTGAGCCATAAATAGTGAAGAACCCAAGATAGCACAGTTTACAGCGATCAATGGAAGGAAAATACCTAACGATCCGTATAGTGAAGGCGAATATTTCTCAATAGTCATTTCAACCAGCTGCACCATGGCAGCAATGATGGCAATGAACATGATGAAACGAAGGAAAGACAGGTCGATAGTTGCGAAGTCAGCACCTAACCATGCCAAAGCACCTTCTTTCAATACAAACTCATTCAATAGCCAGTTCATTGGAACAGTCATACCCAATACGAATACAACGGCTAATCCAAGACCAAAGGCAGTTGAAACCTTTTTCGATACTGCAAGAAAAGAACACATGCCTAAGAAGTAGGCGAAGATCATGTTCTCTATGAAGATCGACTTAATACCTAAATTCAATAAATCCATGATGTTATATTTTAGTGTTCTACGTAACCAGTTTTAGTTCTCTGTACCCAGATGATGAATCCTAGTACCACAAATGCTCCAACAGGTGATACCATCAGACCATTGGTTGGGAAGTTTTCAATTCCGATCGCTTCGAATACAGGGTATCCGAATACATTTCCTGAACCCCATATCTCTCTAAAGAATGCTACTGCAAGGATAATCCAAGAGTAACCAAGACCAGAGCCAAGACCATCGAGCATTGAATCATATGGTTTGTTGCCCAAAGCAAAGGCCTCAAGTCTACCCATTACAATACAGTTGGTAATAATCAGACCAATAAAAACCGAAAGCTCCTTATACATATCGTAGGCATAAGCCTTCAACACCTCGTTCACCAAGGTTACCAGCGTAGCCACTACAGCTAGCTGAACAATGATACGTACACGGGTTGGAATGGCATTTCTCATCAATGAGATGATGAGGTTAGAAAACATCAGTACCAATGTTACTGATATTGCCATTACCAAAGTAGGTTTCATTTGGGTGGTTACAGCCAATGCCGAACAAATACCCAATACCTGTACAGTTACCGGGTTGTCATCGTTCAGAGGGTCTGTAACGAATTTTTTTCTTCTCTTCGATAGTAGAGCTTCTTTCTCTTTAACTACCGGTGCTTCTAACGTTTCAGTACTCATTTATAATTACTGTTTAGTTATTGTTCAAAGTCATGGCATTAGCATTTCTCACATTCTTGTCGAAATAGCTCTGATAATACCCAAGATAATTTTTAAGCATGCTGTTGACACCATTGGCAGTCAAAGTAGCACCAGCCATACCGTCTACTTTATTTGCTCCCAATTCAGAATCAGAGTGGTTTTCACCTTTCACCATTTCTATAGAAACAAACTCCCCTTGAGCATCATACATTTCTTTGCCTTGATAACGAGCCTGAACCTCATCGGTAGTGATTCTAGCACCCAAACCAGGAGTTTCACCTTTGTGGTCGAAACTAACACCAATGATGGTTTCCAAATCTGGAGCAATGGCCACATAACCCCAAATAGCATCCCAAAGACCAGCCCCGAAGGTTGGTACAATGTATGCCTCTTCACCATTCTCACTGTACTTAAATACAGGGAACACTCTTTGGTCAACAGGTTTTTTATAGTTCTTCTCGATGTTTACATTCTCCGCTACAATTGGCTCACCCTTCTCGTTAGTCGTAACCAGGTTACCATTGTAATCTGCTACAACTGAACTGATCACCTCGCTATAACGAGCCAATATTTGCTCAGGAGTCATAGACTGAAGAGCAGCTTTTTCGGCCGGGATGGCTCCCAAAATCTGCTTTTTGGTATCCAAGTCAACGGCCTTTTTCTGAGCAGGTCCTAGAACCTGAGAAACACCTGACAATAATCCTCCCAAAACTACTGTAAGGATAAGGGAGAATACGATGATATAAGTATTAGACTGTCGCACGTGCTAACCTCCTTTTCTTGTTTGCTTGTACTACGTAAAAATCAATTAGTGGCGCAAAGACGTTCATTAAGAGAATCGCCAACATAATCCCTTCAGGATATGCCGGGTTCAATACCCTAACAATAATCGTCAGTACCCCAATTAAGAATCCATATATCCATTTACCCGCCTCTGTTTGTGCGGCAGATACCGGGTCGGTAGCCATAAATACAGCTCCAAATGCCAAACCTCCGATTACCAAGTGATAAACAGCAGGCATTTCCATATAAGTATTGGCAGCCACCTGATTCATCAATAGACCAGTCAGGAATGCTCCACCAAATACACTTACAATAATCTTCCAGCTTCCAACTCCAGTTGCAATTAGAATCAATGCTCCAAGTAAAGCAGCTAATGTAGAAGTCTCTCCTATTGAGCCTGGAATAAAACCATAGAACAAATTGGGTAGACTGAAGAAATCCGCACTCAGTGCCGTATTTGTCTGAGCCAGCTTATCTACAACACCCATTCCGCTATTAGACGCCTCAACGGCCAATGCCAAAGATGTTGCTCCAGAATAACCATCAACCGGTGCTTTATCTCCTAGGTATGTCCAAACCTCACCAGAGATTTGAGAAGGGTATGCGAAGTAAAGGAACGCTCTAGCTGTTAAAGCCACGTTCAGAATATTCATTCCAGTTCCTCCGAACACCTCTTTACCTACTAATACAGCAAAGAAAGTAGCCAAACCAACTTGCCACAATGGAATTGTTGGTGGAACAACCAATGGAATAAGCATACCTGTTACAAGGAAGCCTTCATTTACATCGTGTTGTCTAATCACACAAATGGTAAACTCTGTGCCTAAACCAACAATGTAACTCACTGCAATAATTGGCACAACCTTCATTGCACCTATTAAGAATTTATCGAGGAAAGTTGCGTCTACACCTGTTGCCAGGTAGTACTGATGACCAACATTCCACATACCGAATAATAGACACGGCACCATCGCAATGATTACCGTCATCATCATTCTCTTCAAATCGATACCATCTCTAATTTGAGCTCCTTTGCTACCGGTTACAATCTTAGGTGCAAAGAATAAGGTTCTGTGACCTTCATATATAGGATGGAGTTTCTCGTACTTGCCTCCCTTTTCGAAGAGTGGTTTTATCTTATCAAATCCTTTCTGTACAAACTTCATATCAACTCTTCTTAACTAGTTTGAATTAATGTCAGTCCTTCACGAAGCATTGCCTGCAAATCGTGTTTAGAAACATCTATGAATTCGCATAGTGCGATATCTTCTTCAATAACTTCATAGATTCCTAAAGCTTCCATGTTCTCATAATCTTCAGACAACACTGCTTTGAATAAGTAGTCGCAATAGATATCCATTGGAACCACTTTTTCAAAAGCCCCAGTCATTACAAAAGCACGTTTCTCACCGTGGGTATTGGTATTTACAACATACTCTTTCTTAGAACTGTTTAGGAATGATAGCAATCCGAAAGCACGGTGGAAGCTCAACTTCTTAGTTGTTGGGAGAATCCATCCGAATGCTTCTTCAAAATCACCTTCAGGAATTACCACAACTGAGTTATGATAGAAGCCCAAATAACCATCGGCATCTATTTTCTCACCAGTGAGTACATTTCCTGAGATATATCTTACATGATCTTGCTTCAGGTTACCTTCAACCATCTTATTGATGCACGCACCAGTAAGTGTTTTGTAGTATTGAGGTTCGGTCACTTCAGAACCTGCCAAGGCGATCACCTTAGAGGCATCATAAACCCCTTTGCTGAAAAGTTTACCAATCTGGGCAACACCGTAAGGGCTAACTGTCCAGATAAGATCGCCTTTTGCTATTGGGTCTATGTGGTGAATTTGAACACCCACATTACCTGCAGGGTGAGGACCACTGAATTTGTTATGCTGAACACCTTCAATTCCAGAGAATACTGAAGAAACCTCTCCATTCAAATCATGATTGATATGGATTGGGCCTTCGGTGAATTTCTTAAGAATCTCGATACCGGTTTTGAAAGCCTCTTCTTCACCTTTAAGGGTAAAGGCCAAATCGGCTGCTAACGGATGAGTATCGAACGCTGAAATGAAGATCGACTTTGGAGTATCTTCCTCTTTGGCAATCACTCCAAATGGTCTTTGGATAATGTTTGCCCAAACCCCACCTTTTGTCATCTGAGCAGTAGCCTCTTCTCTCGAAAGACTTTTGATATCAGACACATTGTAGGTTTGAAAGTTCTCGTATTCAATCTCTTTATCGGCCAGGATTTTAATTTCGAGTAGTTTCCTCTTGGCTCCCCTCTTCACTTCGACTACTTCACCGCTAACTGGAGAGCAGATCATCACGTTCTCCTGCATTTTATCATATAAAACAGGAGTTCCTGCCTTCACGCTATCACCCTCAGCTACCAATAGCTTGGGTCTTGTCATACCAACAAAATCTGTGGGCTTAATAGCAAACGTATCCGAAGGAGGAGTATTCGCGATTTGTTTCTGCGCCTTCCCGGCAAGGTTGATGTCAAAGCCTTTTTTAAGCTTTACAATTTTAGACATACTGTATTGAGTTGCGAATCACTAAGGTTGATTAAAAATCGAGGCAAAATTAAAACTTTTGCACTCAAAAGAAAGGTTAATCTTCCCTTTTCGGTGCGCAATTTAGTCCAAAAAACTTGCTATTAAAAAGCTGAGTGGAATTTATATTTGAACGGCTTCTTCGAAGTGATTTTCGATGTATTTGGCCACATTTTCCATCAACCACATGGGGGTAGAGGTAGCACCGCAAATACCTACATGATCTGTCGGTTTTATCCAGTCGAAATCTACCTCCTCTTCATTCTCTACAAAGTAGCTACGCTCGTTCTGTTGCTTACATACTGAGTATAAAGCCTTTCCGTTAGAACTCTTCTTTCCACTAACGAAAATTATCACATCTACCTCCTCTGCAAACTTCATCAGTTGAGGTTCGCGATTAGACACCTGGCGACAAATACTATCGTTGGCAGAAAAATCCAACTCTTGCAGCTCACCTTTATGTTCCTTTATTCTTTGCTCAATTAATTCTCTGATATGATAAAAGCCTTTGGTGCTTTTTGTGGTTTGAGAAAAGAGAGTAACTGGTCTGCCAAAATCAATTTTATCAAGATCTGCCTCCTCCATTACTATAATGGCTTCGTTGTTGGTTTGGCCAGTAAGGCCTATAACCTCTGCATGCCCCATCTTACCATAAATAACAATCTGACCATCGGTCTTCATCATTTTATCGTAAGCCAGCTTCACCCTATTCTGAAGTTTAAGTACAACGGGGCAAGAAGCATCTACCAACTCAATGTTATTCTCTAATGCCAGTTGATAAGTCTCCGGTGGTTCACCATGAGCTCTAATAAGCACTTTGGAGTCTTTGATGTCTTTAAGCTCGTCCCTCTCGATAATTTTCAAACCTTTATCGTTTAGGCGCTTTACTTCCATGCTATTATGTACAATGTCACCCAGGCAGTAAAGAGAACCTTCCTGCATTTCGTCTTCTGCCATTTGAATGGCGAATTCAACACCAAAGCAATAACCCGAATTCTGATCTATGGTAACCTTCATACAATTTCTACTCTACTTATCCTCAATGCTTTGAGAAGCCAAATTTAATACTTTTTGCACTTGCTCTTCAAACTGAAGGTTAGAAGTATCTATCTCTATAGCATCTTCCACTTTTTTCAGTGGCCCTTCAGCTCTTGAGGAATCAATACTATCTCTTTCTTCCAGGTTTTTGATAATCTCAGATAGTTCAACAACCTCTCCCTTCTCGGCAAGTTCCATCTGCCTTCTCTTAGCTCTCTCCTCGGTTGAGGCAGTCATAAACACTTTCAATTCAGCATCAGGAAAAACAACAGAGCCAATATCTCTTCCGTCCATTACAACTCCTCTTTCCTTCCCCATTTG
>JABXIP010000464.1 GCA_013373005.1 Cytophagia bacterium
AATGCACCTAGAATCAATATCCAGCTAAGAACTATCAGAATGATTTGAAAAGTGCTCATTGAGTTGAAAAAATAGTAATGTAGAAATAGCCACAATCGACTTTGAAAATCTACCTTAAAGAAACCTGAAGTAATTTATTTTGTTTGCCCATAAAAACTAAGCTACCCGTAATATCTTCTCCATCTTTCTGCCCTTAGCTAGCTCATCTACTAGTTTGTCTAAATAGCGCACTTGTTTGGTTAATGGTGTTTCAATATCCTGGATTTTATAACCGCAGATGCTACCGGTTATTAATTCGGCATTGGGATGGAGTTTGGCTTCAGCGAAGAACTCTTCGAACGTGGCTTTGTTAGAAATGAACTTGTTGAGTGTAGCATCATCAAAGCCTGTGAGCCATTGAATTACTTCATGTAGTTCTTCCACCGTGCGGTCTTTCTTCTCTACTTTGGTGACGTAGTGAGGATAGACAGAGGAGAAGGTCATTCTGGCTATTTTTTGATCGTGTTCTGGAGTGGTTGTCATTTTCAGTAACTCTTATTGAAGGTGTGCAAAATTAACTCACTGGAGGCTTATGTTTATGGCAGAAGCGGCACTTATGGTATAAACCGAAATGAAAATTAATGCTTTTGGTTGACAGCATAGGCAATCTGATATTGACCCACTACTTCTACTTCTTCTCCCAAAGCATCATAAGAGGCAGTAAACCTTCCGAATAGAGTGTAGTCAAAATGATCATACTCCTCTCCGTCATGCAAATAAACATAAGAGTCATCTAGTCTGGCCTCAGTTATTTCATGGTAAAAATTACCAGAGGTATTTTCAATTAATGAAGGCTCAAACTCCCTACCACACGAGTTGTAAATCTTAAAATTAACATGGACGATAGAAGATGGGGTGGTTCTAATACTGTCAGCCCCTAAGATGGCGGTTCTTACGCCAACCGAGTTCAAAAGGTCTTCTTTATTCTTTACCTGTGTCATGGTAAGCTTGAATTCTTTTGTATAGCCATCCGTGCGGGAGTCGTGAATATATACACAGTCGTTAACGCACCGATTTCTTGAAGAGATGTCAAAATCAGAAGCTAAAAAGCTATATGGGAAGTCCTTCACAGTAAACTTAATATAGTTCTCTGTACCGTTGAGCTGGCTTGAGTTTGGTATATCTGTAGTTTGCGGTTCAAAATAACATTCAGGTGGATCGATCTCGAATCTGTTGCACCCAAGGAAAACCAAAAATATTAATCCAATAGTGTGTATTACTTTGACCTTCATATTCCTAATTTAAGAAATGCTGTGTTTAATATACTGTTAATCAGGTAGATTTTGAAAAAGAGGGAGTTCATTTGATTTGAATAAAACCCCAGTTAGGAATGCCCATTCGAACTCTTTTGATCATAATAGTTCTTCAGAATTGATTCCATTTCTGATTGCCCGGCAATAATTTGATTGACCGTTTCCCATGTTTCTTTACTGATTAGTTCACTGAGCGGCTGATTCACCTTAGATATTTTATGGAAGACTCTTTTGATCTTTCCATCCCAAACCTTGTAATACTTAATTAGGTCGTCTGGGTAAACAATCTTTCTGCGAGTGCCTTCATCCATAGCCCGGAAAGGGAAGGGGATATTCAGGTAGCCATAGTCATCTGTCAATTGCTCTCCTGGTTGAATATCGCGGATGGCAATTTCAAAATCATAAGCAGTTGTGAGGCAGTTGGAATTGAAACTGTGATTCACAAAACGACCATTGTCCCAACATAGCACAAAATTGCCTTTGTTGTTTCTAAAGGTGTAGGTATCGAGTATGTTCTGATAAATGGGCTCCATGGTCTGGAACTCCAGTGGACTAAATTCTCTATCGAGTTTGTCTAATGCCCAGGTAATAGTACCTGCCGGAATGAAATCTGTGGCTACAACCCCGTAGCCAATTTCTTTACTGATGAATTTCAGTTCTGTGTTTGGGTGTATCATCTTGCGCGAAATCAATTTTCGCTCTCAGTAGTCAGGCCAATTAGCCTGTTGCTCTGCGGAGTTTAAAGAAAGATATATTGAAATTGAATTCAATACAATGGGTGGGCTGAAGGTTTATTCCTCAAAATATTCGAAGGCGTCAATTATATCTAAATAGACCCCATTGAAGCCTGCATTGATGATTTTTTTAAGATAGGAGTTATCATTTCCATAAATGATGCTTTGCCAAGTAGTATTCCAGTATTCTACTTTATAGTTGCCTTGCCAGTCTGGGTTCTCCGCTTTGATCCAGGATGGATTGCCCACACTCCAATTATTTTGCCAGTAGTAGCGATACTCTTCCGCTTCACCAATACTCATATAAGCCAGAATCAATCTTTTACCTCCATTTTGCTTGGTCTTTAGGCTTTCAATTTCAGAAGCTGAGAAGTCTGCATCTTCAAAGAATAGATCCATAATGATTGCATCGTAGTTGGTAGAGTTTACTGCCGAAAGAAACTCTTGTTTGGAATTGAATTGGCTAAAATCTAGTAGATAAAGGAAGTTCTTGGCTTGTGAGATATCTACAATATCATCTGAATTTTCATTGAATGGAGAGGAGGGGTAGGACGGGATATTATCCAAACCCCTGTGGTCAGCCGCAAAGGAGATGAACCCATTTTGCATATTGAGTTGGTAGGAATTCTGCATTTTGGACTGTGTATGGCAGTAGTCTGTGGTGAGTACCTGAACTCCATTCTCTTCGCACACCAGACATAAATTAAGCATATGTTGTTTATCTGCTGATGGAGTTGCCTGATCGTCTTCATCATAGCCGTAGAATAAGTCTTCTCTGCCTACTGCATCAATGGCATTGAGGTAGTCCATGTTGGGTATACCATCACCTTGACCAGAGTCGGTTACCAATTCCTGACCATTTTGGGGAATAATGAGAAAGTCAGGATTGATGGCTTTTGCATAGGCACTGAGGTTCTGAACAAAGTCTCGCATTTCCTGACGGTAAGTACTGCCGATAGGGTCAGATCCATTATCATTAGAACGACACGATGTACTGAGAATCAGAACTATTAAAAGCAGGTAGAAAAGTTTGGTACGTGTGCGCATACATGCAGCGGAATATGTTTAATAACATGAAAATAAAGCAAATATTTTACAGACTGCCTACGGAGTTAGAGCCTAGTTATAGAACTCGCCAATATGCCAGAGAATGGTGCTTGGATCGTGTACAAAAAACTCCCTGCCCCAAGGTTCATTTCTAACGGAAGAAATTCTCACCCCAGGGTATTTTTTATCCAGATCGAGCTTCAATAATTCATTGCGAAATGCTTCCGTATTCTCCACTTCCAGAAAAAGCATGGTGTTTTCCACCCAATCTTTTACGAAGTATTTTTGAAGGTAAAAGGCCACATTTCCCTCAAGCTTATAGACACACATGTCATGAGATATCTCAACTTCCTCAAAACCAAAATCACGATAAAAACTTCGTGATGTTTTGTAGTCTTTAGCGCCTATAAAGGGACGAATAGATTTGGCTTGAGAGTTCATTATCTACTTTTTTGAAAGTTGAATATAGGGCTAATAGATAACAATTGAATTTAATAGAGCGGAGCTAATTACACTTAAACGGAGATAAAAATCCCCGTCAGTATGACGGGGATTGAGAACTATGTTTGTTAATTTTTTTAGCCAAGAACTTCATCAAGATTACCCAAAGCCATGGTAAACCCTTCTTTGAAGCCCATTTCGATAATCATTTCCAAATCCGAAAGCTTTTCATGTTGAATTTCAACTTTAACTAAAGTTTTGTCTCCCTGGGCTTCAAAAGCAACAGTCCAGTAGCTTCTTGGGTGAGTTTCGTTAATTACCATTTCTTCATTGCAGAAAGCATCCAGACACTGATACTCCTTTTCAATATCGATCGATTTGTAGTCGGCCAGACACCAGTGAATGTCACCCTGCGGTCCTTTCATATGATAATGCCATCTGCCTCCAACTTTAAAGTCCATCGATTTGGTTACGGTTTGGTAGGGTCGGGGAGCCCACCATTTGTCGAGTACATCCGGGTTAGTCCAGGCATCCCACACCAGATTGAGTGGAGCGGCAAATTCTCGTTTTACGTTGACTCTACAGTTCTCCTTGTCTACAGTAAAGTCCATTAAAAGTGCTGATTTCATGTTTTTATGATTTATTGATTACTTCTTATCCTTTTGAATGTCTGCTAAATACTGATCCAGATTCTCGAAACGGTTCTCCCATATTTGTCTGAACTGCTCAATCCATTGGTCTACTTCTTTCATCTTTTCAGCTTTAAGCTTGTAGAAGATTTCGCGGCCTTCCTTCTCACTTTCCAATACATCGCATTCATGGAGGATTTTGATATGCTTAGAAACTGCTTGTCGTGTGGTATCAAAGTGTTCAGCAAGGGCATTAGGTGTCATAGCCTGACTGGCAATGAGAACTATAATGGCTCTGCGGGTGGGGTCGGCAATGGCTTGGAATATATCTCGTTTCATAATGTGCAACTAAACGGTTGCTAATATATATGCAACTTTTCGGTTGCGCAAATATTAATTGATAGTTCTGAGGACTAGAGCCAAAAAAGGCCATGAAACATGGCCTTCTTCACATGGTTGTATGAAATATTGACTCTCAATTAAATTGAATCAATAAAGTCTTTGATCTCGCTTTTTGCCTTGCCTGTCTTTCTCTGAATCTGGCCTAAAAGTTCATCTTCCTGACCTTCTGCATATGTGAGATCATCATCGGTAAGTTCAGCATAGTTTTGTTTCAACTTGCCTTTTACCATGTTCCAGTTTCCTTTTAGTTTGTCTGTTAATGCACTCATAGTTTGTTCTTTAATTGGTTCATCTATTAAGTGCCAAGAATGATGCCGTACTGTCCAAATGAGTCAATTTTAGTGTTTGGTGTCCATTCAAGGGGCTTTTGAAATGTCGAAACCTGACTAATCCTGTCTAATTGAGAATGTTTTTCCTGAATTGAAAAAATACTTTTAGCAAGTGTAACGTATCAGAGAGTTTAGAGTCTACTAATCATTATCTATATTGTTTACAAAACTGAGGATAATGAAAGGTACCCATTTAGGTGAATTCGAAGAACTAGTTCTTTTAGCGGTAGCAGCTTTGGCAGGAAACGCCTATGCTGTAGCAGTAAAGGAGGAGATAGAGGAGAAGGCTGAACGTAAAGTGAATATCAGTGCCATTCACTCATCTCTTTACAGACTAGAGGACAAAGGTTTCCTTGAATCAGAGGTTGGGGGTGCCACATCTAAACGTGGAGGCAAGAGCAAGCGTTTTTTTAAAGTCACGGCCTATGGTTATAAGTCCTTAAAAGAATCCCAAAGCCTGAGACAATCATTCTGGAACATTATACCTCAACTCTCAGCTCAGGAATGAAACAGATTCAGCCCCCAAAACTGGGAAGGAAGTTACTCAGCCTTCTAATTACAGATAAGCTCTATGATGAGTTTGAAGGTGATTTGGCGGAGCTTTTTCAGGATAGGCTGGAAGGCTTAGGGAAACGCAGGGCACGGCTGCATTACTATAAAGATGTGCTACTATCGGTCCGAAATGCTGATTTAAGAAGAAAACTCAAACTTTATAACCCATTGGTCATGTACAAAAACTATTTAAAAATCGCCTTCCGCAATTTGCTGAAGTATAAAGGTTATTCATTTATCAATATCACTGGTCTGGCATTAGGGATGGCTGCTTGCCTCTTAATCTTGCTCTTCGTGAACAATGAGCTGGGCTTTGATGGCTTTCATGAAAAGAAAGCCAATATCTACAGGCTCGATGAGGTGCAGCGTTTTGGTTCAGTATCAGAGCAGAAAGTAGCGCTTTCGATGTACCCGATGGGTCCCAATCTTCTGGCCGACTACCCCGAGATTGTGGACTTTACCCGTTACTGGACAGCTGGCCGGACTTTAGTGGAGTTCAACAATAAGCAGGTTTATATGGACAACCTGGTAAGGGTGGACACCTCCTTCTTCAATATGTTCGATTTTAAGTTGATAGAGGGTAGCCGGGAAAATGCTTTTTTGGAGCAGCAGGACATTCTTATTAGTGAAACTTTATCGAAGCGAATTTTCGGTTCGGAAGATCCTATGGGGCAGGTGGTAAAATCAAGCACAGGAAGTCTAATGAAAGTGACAGGGATTTTTGAAGATGTTCCTGAAGGTTCTCATTTGCAATTCGATGCCCTGATTAGTACAGCTCTTTGGGACGATGAAAGAAGACAAAACGCATGGGGTTCTAACTATTTGAATACTTACCTGCAGTTGGTCCCGGGAGCAGATATAACTGCTTTAGAGGCTAAATTTGATGACTTCTTACTCAAATATTTGGGTGATGATGCGACTGACTATTACACTCTCTTTTTGCAGCCTTTAACGGATGTGCATCTTGGTTCTATGGATATCACACATGACTATAATAACTATAATAAATTCGCCAGGAGTTCGGTGGATATCTTCTTGATCCTAGCCTTTTTCGTGCTGCTCATTGCCAGCATTAACTTCATGAACTTGTCTACCGCTCGGGCAGCAACCCGTTCAAGAGAGGTGGGGGTAAGAAAATCAATCGGTGCCTTTAAGACACAGATTACAGGTCAGTTTATGATTGAATCATTGTTGCTGACCTTCTTTGCGCTGATTATCGCTTTTGGTTTATGTACGCTGGCAGTGAAACCCCTGAATCAGATTATTGAAAGGGAACTTAGTTTAAATCTGTTTTTAGAGCCTGTGAATTTGTTGTTGATTGTAGCAACTACCGTGCTGATTGGCTTCCTTTCAGGTATTTACCCAGCTCTTGTTATGAGTGGTTTTAATCCTGTATCTGCCCTTAAAGGTACTGTATTGAAATCAAGTGGGTCGGTATTTAGGAATGCCCTGGTCGTTTTTCAATATGCCATAGCTATAGCCATTATAATCGGCACTGTAATCGCTACAGACCAACTCAATTACATGCAGTCTCTCGATTTGGGCTTTGATAAGGAAAATGTAGTTACGGTGGGAATGTATGATGATACTAATGAGAAATACGAACTGCTGAAAACAGAACTAAATAACCTTTCTAATGTAACGGGAGTCACTGCAA
Source organism: Cytophagia bacterium (assembly GCA_013373005.1). Taxonomy (GTDB): domain Bacteria; phylum Bacteroidota; class Bacteroidia; order Cytophagales; family Cyclobacteriaceae; genus Roseivirga. The sequence goes on from JABXIP010000464.1 coordinate 7,084, forward strand.
CAACGCAGAGGTTAGGGAATAACCTCCATCAGACAAGTATGCAATATAGAGCTGATACAGCCATGATTTATGGTTCGAGTTCTTTTGTTGCGGTAGAGAACAACTTTTTTGACTTCTATAAAATGGAGGTATTGGAAGGCCGTGGTTTGAGCGATGAATACGCTGCTGACGATGCCGGATTAAGCTTTATAGTAAATGAGACTTTAGCAAAAGAACTTGCAGCATCTGGTAGAGATGTGCTGGGAATGCCTTTCAATTTTGGAGGCTCCGATACACTAGGTACTATTGTGGGAGTGGTTAAAGACTTCAATTATAATAAGCTTAGTCTTAAGGTTGAACCTTTGTTCATGAGTAAACAGCCTTGGGGTTGGAGCGAGATCAATGTGAAAGTCAGAGGAGGAAATATTCAACAAAGCATAGCCGAAATAGAAGGTGTGTGGACAGAGTTGTTTCCTAGTAGGCCTTTTGAATATCAGTTTTTGGAGGAGCACATGGATCAGATGTATCGCTCTGAGCAACAGCTGACTAAAGTGATCAGTATTCTCTCTGGATTGGCTATTATAATCGCTTCTCTTGGACTATTCGGTTTAGCCTCCTTTACCGTTAGACAGCGGGTGAAAGAAATGGGCATTAGGAAAGTCCTAGGCGCTTCTCTTCAACAAATAGTCATTATTCTTTCCAGAAGATTCACGCTTTTGGTAGGAATTGCATTCACTATAGCAGCACCAATTACCTGGTACTTTATGAATGACTGGCTCAATGGTTATGCCTTCAGTATTAGCATTGGAGTGGGTATATTCCTAATTGTTGGAATAGGCTCATGGCTTATTGCTTTGCTCACTGTGAGTATTCAATCCATTCGAGTAGCCAAGTCTAATCCGGTAGAGACTTTGAGGGTGGAGTAACCAAAATCCTCCGGCCTTTGGCCACCTCCTTTAAGAAAGGAGGAATGTTAGTGCAATCATCCAATGTTCATCATCAATAACAGTCAGATGACTCTCCCCTGATCGCTCAAGGGATCTTTCCCCTCTCTCAGGAGAGAGGGGTGTCAACCTGTGGTTGACGGGGTGAGTCAGCAGAAACACAACCCTGGCACCAAATCTTAGGGTCGCAGATTAAGGCAAATCTCTTTTTGCCTTTCGCTCTGAATGACGGAAAAAGTATCGATAACAATCCTCCCCTTTAGGGGAGGTGCTCCAAGAGCGGAGGGGTATTCTTACTGAACCTCAGGCAGCACATATGGCTCTCGGTAATCCTTGCCCTTGAGCTGATTGGCTTCAACATCACCTATAAACACCTCGCGGATTGGATCCCAGCGTAACTTTCTTCCTAATTGATAGCCAATATTGGCAATGTTGCAAACAGA
>JABXIP010000285.1 GCA_013373005.1 Cytophagia bacterium
GGTTAGGAGAGTTCTCTAATTCGATAATCGACCTTCTCATCAGATCTGCGGTAATTAGCCTGGTTCTGTTGGGTTGCGCTTACCTGTTTAAAGTGTCTGTTGAATTCAATGGCTTGGTCAATCAGCTGTTGGAAAAACTAAAGCTCCGTAAGCCAAATCGCTAGTTTTTCCGTTAGCTTTCTACGACTAAACTGATCAATATTTTTGAAAGTAAATTGCTGCTCTCCTCGAGCTGATTTCCCAAGAAATTCAGCTATACCCTCATGATCATCATAAGAGAAACACTGCCCAGAATCTGTTTCGGTAAGAATCCTGGCTAAGTCGCTTTCGGTGTCACCAATACACAGAATTGGTTTTTTCGCTTGAAGGTACTCAAACAGTTTACCCGGAAGTTGAGTCTGAAGTCTATCGGTCTTGGTTTGAATCAGAAGTAAAACGGAGCTTTGGGCATAAAGCGCTGGCAACTCGTTATGCGGAATGGAATCTTGCACCTTCAGAGCTTTACTCAAAGGTACATTGGCCTTAATGTCATCGAGTACTTCATCACTAATTATCCCCGTCAGCCTGAGTTCCAAACTATGATTCAATGCCAGCTCAGAAAGAATTTCCCAAAGCAGTTTAGGGTTTCTCTGACTACTAAGCATACCAACATGGCTAATGATCAGCCCATCTGAATTAGCTATTGGTAGCCCCTCAAAGTCCACCTCATCGAAACCATTGGTAATAACCTCTACCCTTCTTGCGCCCAATTCTTTGAATTCTTCCTTAGCGCTAGGACTGGTGACCAGGAGTGAATCAGCGACTTTAAAAACCTGCTGCTCCAGTTTCTGATGTTTTCTCCAAACCGCTCTGGAGATTTTCATTTCATGAAGAATTTCCCATTTCGTCCAAGGGTCTCGAAAATCAGCAATCCAAGTCAATGAAGGTACCTTCATTTTCAATTTCATTCCAATGAGGTGCATACTATGAGGTGGCCCCGTTGTGACCATATGTTTGATCTCATTCGATTCCAAAATACCCTGCAGGTAATTCACTGATGACTTCACCCAAAACACCTTCGGGTCTGGCACGAACATGTTTCCTCTAATCCAAATAGCTAATTGCTTGAAGAAGCTCTTTTTAGAAGACTCCAGAATCTGACCTTGTTTCAACTCCTTCTGACCAGAAAGCTTCTTAAAAATTCTATATGGTTCCCAAATCGGAAACTTAAGTACTTCCACTTCAGGATGAATATCCTTTAATAGAGATTCATCCTTCAGGTCGAAGTCAGGATTTTCCGGAGTAAAGATGATGGGACGCCAGCCATGCTCAGGCAGATATTTGCTAAACTTAAGCCAACGCTGAACACCGGCTCCTCCGCTCGGAGGCCAGTAGTAGGTGATAATGAGGATTGGCTTCAGTTCCTTTTTCAACACGTTTAGAAATTGCGGATTATGGGCAACTCAGAGAGTGAGCTTGCAATTAAGAATAAAAAAATATTATTTCAGCCATCAAAACAGGTCAAACTCAACTAATCAACCATGGGATATTTACCGATTTTCGTTGCCCTACTGGGACTTATTCTTCTCTACACCATTTATACTTATAACCTCATTAAACCGAGGAAAGCCAACCTCACTGCAGTGATAGATCAAATGGCTGCTAATAGCAGAGACCGAAAGCAGTTGGTATTGCAGCACGATGCTCAAAACCCCGATTCCTCACTGAAAGAATTAGCTGAGAAATTCAAAAAGACTTCAACAGATAGGTTTCAGAGCTATAAAAAAGAGGAGGAATTCATTAGCGATGTGGAAGCTGCCATAGCCCAAACTTCTGATGCTGAACTAGCCAAAAAACTGAAAAGCTACAATGCAAAACAGCAAGATTTGATGAAAAGCCTAAAGGCAAAAGCCAACGAATACAACACCTTTATTGGCAAGTCACCTGCCAAGGCTGTTGCATCAGTTTTTGGGTTCAGACCGTTCTAAGCTGACTATTTAGCCAATCTAGCACTTCAGCAGATTCTGAAGGGTTAAACCAATTCACTGATTCATCTTTTTTGAACCAGGTGAGCTGTCTTTTGGCATACCTTCTAGAGTTTCTTTTAAGAAGCCTGACCGCCTCTTCATAATCATATTCTCCTTCGAGGTATGGGAATATCTCCTGATAACCCACTGTTTGCAGTGCATTAAGCTCCTTGAAGGACAAGAATGTCTTAGCCTCTTCGAAAAGGCCTTGCTCAATCATAATATCCATCCGCTGATCTATCCTTTGGTAGAGTTTATCTCTATCCATAGAAAGACCGATCTTGATTACCTCAAAAGGCCGCTCTTTTTTAGATTTCTTTCTAAAGTTCGAAAACTTCTGACCTGTAGAGCGAATGACCTCTAAGGCCCGAATAACTCGTTGTGGATTTTTAACGTCAACAATTTCAAAGTATTCAGGATCGGAATTCTTCAGCTCCTCAACTAATGGTTGAAGGCCTGTATTTTTAAATTCTTCATTCAAATCCTCTCTCATTCCCTCCTTCACCTCCGGAAACTCATCCAAGCCATTGCATACAGCATCTACAAACAAGCCCGAACCTCCCACCATTACAACAGAGTTATTTTTTTTATGAATCTGACCAATCAGCTCAATAGCTTCTTTCTCAAAAAGTCCAACATCATAAGGATCATGTATGCTTAGGGAATTCACCAGATGGTGCCTGGCTTGTGCTAGCTCAGCAGCGTCTGGCTTTGCCGTTCCAATCTCCAATTCGCGGTAAAACTGCCTTGAGTCAGCTGAAATTATTTCTGTATTCAGAAAATGCGCAATCTGTATCCCCATGGCAGTTTTCCCCACTGCTGTTGGGCCTACTATGCAGATTAAATGCTTTTTTAGGTTCTCCATCTTGTGTTTCCGCGATCAAATATATTATAATTGGAACTCTGGAATGAACAAAACACCTAACACAATACTGGTAATTGACGATAATGAGATCAATCGAAAGTATCTGAAGTCTGTTATTTCCAATAATAATTTCCAGGCTTTTGTGGTAGCTACTGGCTATGAAGCTTTCGAAATATTGAAAACGCAGGAAGTCGATCTAATTCTGGTAGACATCCAAATGCCTGAAATGGATGGCTTTGAGTGCTACAAACAAATTAAATCCAGATTTGAAGTTGATTGCCCTATTCTAGCCATCACTGCCTTCTCCGATTTAGCTGATAAAAAACAAATTATTGCTTTCGGTTTCAACGATTACATTACCAAGCCGGTAAAGCCAAATGTGCTATTAGACACTCTAAATTATTGGCTAACCAGTTTTTCTGCAATAAGAGAAGGACAACCGCAACAAAAACCAGAAGACATAGATTTAGGAGTCTTGAAAGACCTTTTGAGGTTTACCGATGAAGAATCATTATTGAGCTTAATTGATGAGTTTGTTGAGGAAACAAAAGCCAATTTGCAATCAATCGTATTTTTAAAAGGGACAGATAAGCATGCTGAAATTTTAAGTATCTTGCATACTATAAAAGGTAATGCCGGTTCTTTTGGCTTCACTGCACTTTCATTTAAAGCTGCTAATATTGAAGCCCTTTTTAAAGGAGAAAAATTTGAAAAGGCTAATTCAGATTTGGACGAATTTTTAAAGTATTCCGACTTCCTTTTAAGAGACTACCAAAGACTGTTAAAGATTGACTAATTATGACTGTTATAGAATTTAAGAAAGTTCTAGTTGCAGAGGACAGTTCTGTTATTCAGAACCTGTTGAAAAAAATTCTCTTATTTGAGAACTGCAAAATTACTTCTGCCAAAGATGGGCAAAGCGTGTTGGAGAAATTTGAGGCTGAAGATTTTGACTTGGTGATTATGGATATTAATCTGCCTATTCTCAATGGCCTGGATGCCACAAAGAAAATAAGAGCTGGAAAAACTAAGAAAGCTCAAATTCCTATTATCGGAATTTCAGGGAATGCTAAAAACCTTCCTGTTTCAGACTTTTATGAGGCAGGGATGAACGAATACATTCAAAAACCACTTGATTATGATAAGCTGATTGAGCTGGTTAAAAAGTACACTGGAAACAATTAATGTCGGTAAAGTATACAAAGCATTTTTTAAGTAAGCTTGAAGATATTTTCGCAGAGTCAGATTATGTGTTGCGGTACGAAAAAGGCAACTTCAAATCTGGTTACTGTATTCTCAATGAGACAAGAATTGCTATTGTAAACAAGTACTACACAACTGAAGGTAAAATAAGTTGCCTCATAGACATCTTAAAATCAATTGATTTAGACCAGAAGCAGCTCAGCGAGAAAAATGCCAAACTGTTTCTGGAACTTTCTCAAACTTCACTAGAGCTGTGATTGTAACCATACTTGGATCAGGAACTTCGCAAGGTGTCCCAGTGATAGGCTGTGAATGTCCGGTATGTACCTCCCTTGACTTTAGAGACAAGCGCCTACGAGCCTCTATTCATATAGAAGTGCGTGGCAAAAGCTTTATCATAGATTCAGGCCCAGACTTCAGGCAGCAAGTCTTGCGAGAACGAATTAAAAAACTCGATGCTTTGATCTTTACGCATGAGCATAAAGATCATACGGCAGGTATGGATGACATTCGTTCATTCAACTTCCTACAGCAAAAGGACATGCCTATTTATGCTGACCCTAGAGTTTTAGCTCAGCTTAAGCAAGAGTTTGCTTATGTATTCTCAGAAAAGAAATATCCGGGAGTCCCTCAAGTTGATATCCATGAACTCAACGGTGAACCCTTTTCTGTTGATGGAATAGAGATCACCCCGATTGAAGTGCTTCACTATACGCTTCCTGTATATGGTTTCAGAATCGGAGATTTCACGTACATCACGGATGCTAAAACTATTTCGGAAGATTCTATTGAAAAGATAAAGGGAAGTAAGGTTTTGGTTATTAATGCACTTCAAAAAACTGAGCATTTGAGTCATCTAACTTTGGAAGAAGCCATTACAATGGCCGAAAAGATTGGGGCTGAGAAAACTTACTTCACTCATTTAAGCCATAAAATGGGTAAACATCAGGAAGTTCTAGCTGAACTCCCTGATCATATTTCTATTGCCTATGACGGGCTTAAAATTGCGTTAGAGGATTGATAGACACCTATTTGGCTACCTTAATTTTCAAGGTGTTGGTTCTACCATAATCGTGCATTGGCATACTCGCGGTGGTAATGAAAATATCACCTGCAGATATCTTACCAGCATTCTTCATGGTGTTTTCCTGATCCTCAAAAGTTTGGTCAGTAGACTGTTTGTTATCGTAATAGAAAGCCTCAACTCCCCAAACTAGGCCAAGCTTAGTCATTAACTTCTTATTAGGAGTGAAAATGAAAATCTTAGCATGAGGTCTGTGAGAAGACAACCTAAAGGCTGTGTAACCAGAAACCGTATTTCCTGTAATGGCTTTTGCACCCACCTGCTCGCTCAACTTGCTAGCCGCAAGCATGACGTTGTCATTAATAAAGGTGTCACTACTAGGGTCAGGATTTCTGAATTTATCATATATGGCTCCCGAGCCTTCTACAGAAGAGATGGTTCTTGCCATATACTTCACCGTCTCAATTGGATACTTACCCGCAGCAGTTTCAGCTGAGAGCATTACCGCATCGGCACCATCTAAAATTGCATTAGCAACATCATTGGTTTCAGCTCTGGTCGGTCTTGGGTTGTTGATCATGCTCTCCATCATCTGAGTAGCGATAATAACTGGTTTAGCAGCCTTATTACACTTCTCAACCATCATTTTTTGAGCCATAGGAACTTCTTCCATTACAATCTCAACTCCAAGGTCACCTCTGGCAACCATTAATGCATCAGATGCATCAATAATGTCGTCTATGTTTTTAAGAGCTTCTGGCTTCTCAATTTTAGACACAACTCTAATATCCTTACCAGACTTTTTAATTCTTTCCTTAAGATCGATGATATCGGCTGCTGATCTAACAAAAGAAAGAGCAATCCAATCTACTTCTTGAGAGATACCGAACTCTAAATCTTCCTTGTCCTTTTCAGTAAGTGCTGGTGCTGAAACTTCTGTAAATGGAAGGTTAATTCCTTTTCTAGACTTTAGTGACCCACCATATTTCACTTCACAAACTACTTCGGTTCCTTTTATGTCCTTTACAAACAATTCAAGGTTACCATCATCAATCAGTACAACGTCACCAATCTTCACATCTTTGGGCAAATCCTGATAAGAGGTACTCACCTTTTCGGATGTTCCCAAAACACTTTCTGTAGTGATGATGAGTTCCTGGCCAGGCTCAATAAACACCTCTCCATTCTCAACTTTTTCTACCCTGATTTTAGGGCCTTGCAAATCTTGAAGTATAGAAACATGCGTTCCCAATTCTTCGTTGACTTCGCGAATATTTTTAACAACACCTGCATGCGTTTCGTGCTCTCCATGTGAGAAATTCAGACGGAAAACATTTACTCCGGCTAATACAAGTTCTTTTAATACTTCTTTGGAATTACTGGCTGGACCAACGGTAGCAACAATTTTGGCCCTTTTGGAATGTATAGCGTTACCCATTTTTAGAAAATAAGGTTGTCTTTAGACTTTAGTGATTGAGTATCTATTCTGGTTATAAATTGCACGAAAGGTATTTGTTTGATTTCGCTTATAAAAGCATTCTCATTGAAAGTATTGGTTTCGTTTTCTAAAAGGAGCAAATAATCAAAGTTTTTCAACTCAGGTAACAAAAAGGCATTAAAAGCCCCATTGGTGTCCTCTGCCCTATTCCTTATTAATCGAACAGTTTGAAACTCAGCAGAATCTATGAAGTTCTGAATAGACAGGCTCTTCTGTTCGTTGAAGCCTATCTCAATATTTTCCGACTTAATCAGGTGAAGACCTAAATCCTTGTTTAAAGACCATGCTAGTTTATATGGCTTCACGCTGGCATTCAAGGCCAAAAGCAAGAAGTCAAAATCATATGTTACCTGTAGCTTATTTTTAGCCATATGGGGCAAAATTAGGGCTTTTGACAGCCTCGGACAAGATTAAAAATTTTGTTTGACATGTGGGCAGAATTGCATTTCTTTGCATCGAGTTTTAACTAAATATTAACCAAAATGTCAGAAATCGCATCAAAAGTTAAGGGTATTATTATTGATAAATTAGGTGTTGAAGATTCTGAAGTTACTCCTGAGGCTAGCTTCACTAACGATCTTGGCGCTGATTCCCTTGACACTGTGGAATTGATTATGGAGTTCGAGAAAGAGTTTAACATTTCAATTCCAGACGATCAAGCTGAGAACATCGCAACTGTGGGCGATGCAATCTCCTATTTGGAAGCAAACGTTCAGCAATAACATTTCACTTACGACTCCTATATGCAATTAAGAAGAGTTGTAGTTACAGGTTTAGGTGCACTTACACCGCTAGGCAATAATCTCAATACTTATTGGGAGAACTTGGTTAAAGGTGTAAGTGGTGCCGGACCGATCACCAAATTTGATCCTGAGAAATTCAGGACAAAGTTTGCCTGCGAGATTAAAGATTACGACCCAAATAACTATTTCGATAGAAAAGAGGCTCGTAAAATGGATCTCTTCACCCAATACGCCATGATTACCTCGGAAGAGGCTATTCAAGATTCTGGTCTAGACCTTGAGTCTATCGACAAGTTTAAAGCTGGTGTTATTTGGGGTTCAGGAATTGGTGGTTTGAGAACTTTCCAGGAAGAAGTAGTGTCATTTGCACAAGGTGACGGCACTCCACGATTCAATCCTTTCTTCATTCCTAAAATGATCGCAGATATTTCTGCTGGAATGATTTCTATCAAATACGGTTTTCACGGGCCCAATTTCGTAACGGTTTCAGCCTGTGCTTCTGCCACCAATGCCATGATTGATGCCATGACCTATATTAAACTAGGCAAGGCTGACATTATGATTACCGGTGGTTCTGAAGCTTCTGTAACCGAAGCCGGAATGGGTGGCTTCAATGCTATGAAAGCTCTGTCTGAGAGAAATGACTCCCCAGAAACCGCATCAAGACCATTTGATAAAGACAGAGAAGGTTTTGTACTTGGAGAAGGTTCAGGAGCTTTAATTCTGGAAGAGTATGAGCATGCGAAAGCCAGAGGTGCCAAAATCTACGCTGAATTAGTAGGTGGTGGTATGTCTGCCGATGCGTATCATATTACTGCTCCACACCCTGAAGGGCTAGGAGCAGAGAGAGTGATGATCAATGCATTGGAAGATGCTCAAATGAAGCCGGAGGAAATTGATTACATCAATGTTCACGGAACTTCTACCCCATTGGGTGACATCTCAGAAGCAGTGGCCATAGAAAAGGTTTTTGGAGAGCATGCATATAACTTGAATATCAGCTCGACAAAGTCAATGACTGGACACCTTTTAGGAGCTGCGGGAGCTATTGAGGCCATTGCCAGTGTAATGGCTATCAAACACCAAATTGTACCGCCAACCATCAATCACTTCACTGATGATGATAGGTTCGACCCTAAATTGAACTTCACGTTCAATAAGGCTCAGGAAAGAACTATCAATGCAGCTTTGAGTAATACGTTTGGTTTTGGAGGTCACAATACTTCAGTGGTATTCCGAAAAATCGACTAAAAGTGCGGTTGATCATTAACCGTATCAAGTCCGTTTTCATTTCCTATAGTAAAGAAGACAAAGCGCTTATTGCCTCTATCAAAATGATAACAGGCAGTAAGCCTTTTAATTTAAAGCCTTACAAGATTGCCACACAGCACACATCAGTGGCTAAATCATTAAGAACTGGCTTTAAAGAATCTAATGAAAGACTTGAATACCTTGGAGATGCTGTACTCAGCGTAGTAGTAGCCGAATATCTATTCAAGCGTTTTCCATTTAAAGACGAAGGTTTTCTAACCGAATTAAGGTCTCGAATCGTAAGCCGAGACAGCCTTAATAATGTGGCCAGAACCATTGGCGTTCCTCAAATTGTAAAATTCGACAGGAAGCGAAAAACACCTAATTCGCATAAGTCGTTATATGGCAACACGCTGGAAGCTCTAATTGGAGCCGTTTACCTAGATAAAGGCTTTAAATACAGTAGCCGATTCATTCTGAAGAAGTTAATCAAGCCTCACTTCGATTTAGAGGAGATCATAAACACAACCAAGAACTACAAAAGCAAGCTAATTGAGTGGACTCAGAAGAATGCCAAAACCCCAACTTTTGAGCATTTGGAAACCATTGACAAGGGGCACTACAAAGAATTTATTATGGAGGTTCGAATCGACAACGAACCAATAGCCAAAGGCCACGGTTTAAGCAAGAAGAAGGCCGAGCAGGATGCCGCCAGAGAAGCATGCCTTATCTTAGAGCTTGAAGAGCAATGAGAAAATACAGAATTGGAGGAGCTACCGTTAACCAAACACCACTCGACTGGAAAGGAAATATCGAGCGTCTAAAAACTGTGCTTCGCGAAGCCAGAAAAGAGCAACTTGAAATTCTCTGCTTACCTGAGCTCTGCATCACCGGCTATGGCTGTGAAGACCTCTTTCTAAGTGATTGGCTTTCCAAAAAAGCATTGACCTTTGTACCTGAATTAGTTCAAGAAACTGAAGGGCTACTAACCACTCTCAATCTACCTATTCGCCATTCCGGCCGCTTGTACAATTGCACAATCATGGTGCAGGACAAGCAAATACTAGGCATCTATGCCAAGCAATACATGGCTCTGGATGGTGTACATTACGAACCCAGATGGTTCAACCCATGGCCAATTGGTGTTGTAGAAGAGTTTGAAATTGATGGCAAGAAGTATCCCATTGGAGATCTCACTTTCGATTTTGAAGATTGGAAAATAGGCATAGAAATCTGCGAAGATGCCTGGCGTGGCGATTCCAGACCGGCCTGCAGACTTTATGAGAAGGGGGTAAACCTTATCTTAAACCCTAGTGCCAGTCACTTTGCAATGAAGAAAACATTGGACAGAATTGCTCTGGTGGAAGGCTCTTCCAGAAATTTCAACTGTACCTATGTTTATGCCAACTTATTAGGCAACGAGGCTGGAAGAATGATCTACGATGGGGAAATACTGATTGCTCAGCGAGGAGAAATTCTTCTTAGAAATGAGCTCCTCAGCTTTCAGCCTAACCAACTCAAATACGGAGACTTTTATCCAGAACAATCAACCGAAAGATACGAAGAGCTAATTGCGCCAGTTGAACCAAAAGCCATTGAATTTCCTAAGGCCTGTAGCCTGGCCCTATTCGATTATATGCGTAAGAGCCGAACTAAAGGATATACACTTTCATTGAGCGGTGGAGCGGATTCAGCTACTTGCGCAATAATGGTGGCGGAAATGGTAAAGCGTGGTATAGCTGAACTTGGAAAGAATGCGTTTTGCAGATCCATTGGCATTAGTGAATTGGCAGACAAATCAGAGAAGGAAATTGTCCATTCCATCTTCAATACAGCTTATCAAGGCACGGTAAATTCATCGGATACCACATTGAATGCGGCTAAGTACCTCGCAGATTCTGTTGGAGCCAAGTTCTATTCATGGACGATTGATTCGTCCGTCAGTGCCTACACCTCTATTATAGAAGAGGCATTAGAAAGAAAACTAAGCTGGGAACAGGATGACCTTGCTCTACAAAATATTCAGGCTCGTTCACGCAGTCCAATCATTTGGATGTTGACGAACATTACCAATACTCTTCTGCTGACCACTTCAAACAGAAGTGAGGGGGATGTAGGCTATGCCACCATGGATGGAGACACCAGCGGCAGCTTGGCCCCCATTTCTTCAGTAGATAAGCACTTCATCCGCCAATGGCTTGTTTATGCTGAGAAAGAACTGGGGTACGAAGGACTGAAATTCATCAACGAGTTACCTCCTACTGCTGAGCTGAGACCTCAAGATCAGAAACAGACCGATGAGGATGATTTGATGCCCTACCATATTATGGTAGAAATCGAAAAGTTGGCTATCAGAGACCATAAATCTCCGGTTGAAGTCTTCTCAGCACTCGAACCTTTAAACCTCGAGTCTTCAGAGCTACTGAAAGAGCATATCAAGAAATTCTATAGACTCTGGAGCCGCAACCAGTGGAAACGTGAGCGCCTGGCTCCAGCCTTTCATCTGGACGAATTCAATGTAGATCCTCGAACCTGGTGTAGGTTCCCAATACTTTCTGCAGGATTTGTAGAAGAATTGGCACAATTGTAAAGCGAATGTGAAACTTTTGGCGTTTCTGTCTAATGAATCTGCCAGCTTCAACCATTTCGTATATATTTGCCCAATGCACAGTCTATCAATGCTATCGTACATCGTGTGGGATCCCATGCGTGAGATCATAAAAGGTATTCAACCACCAGTATGGTACAGTGTCCTTTTCGCGGCCGGATTCATAGTCGGCTATCAGATCATGGTATACATTTTCAAAAAAGAGGGCAAAAACCCACTTAATGTAGACACACTATCTGTGCATATGATTTTGGCCACCATTATCGGAGCTAGACTAGGCCACCTCATTTTCTATGAGCCTGAACGTTTTCTGGCCGACCCTCTTATGTTCTTCAGAACCTGGGAAGGCGGTTTAGCCAGCCATGGCGCTGCTATTTGTATCCCCATTGCCCTTTATCTATACAGTAACTATGTGGTTTCAACAAGAAAATCGATTTTACCTCTCAAGTTCACAAAAAAGAAAAGAGAAGGTCAGAGCTACTTATGGATTGTAGACCGCATTGTTATCACAGTTGCTCTAGCGGGTGTGTTCATTCGTTTTGGAAACTTCGTTAACTCGGAAATTATAGGCAAACCTACCGGCACAGACTATGGAGTTGTATTTGGGCGTGTGGCCGAAGAAAGACTTGAAAAAGCCAATTTGGGGCTGGAGTCCGTTGAAGCGTCTAAAGGAACTTCAACAGAAAGACTTGAACCAGGTATTGTTCCGGTTGACCTGACTATTGTTTTTGAAAATCGTCAGATTACCGAAGAAGAAGCCACTAACATTCTCAATAACGGAGTAAGAAGAATGCTGCTGAGTGACCCCGCTATTGGAGAGCACTATGCTCAACCAAGTGGCCAATTAGATTTCGAAGTTTCTTTGGTTGACAGAAAAATGCAGGCTGTGGTTCACACCTGGGGCATTAGCAGATATCCTGCCCAACTTTATGAATCAGGCACTTGTTTACTACTGTTCGTTATTCTTCTTGGCATTTGGTTCAAGTGGAAGGAGAAAACCCCTGAAGGCCTCATCTTCGGAATATTCCTCATCTGGATTTTTGGTCTGCGTTGGTTCCATGAAACTTTTAAAGAGAATCAGGTTGCATTTGAAAACGATATGACCTACAATATGGGTCAGCTCCTAAGTATTCCTCTTGTGCTAATAGGGGTATTTATTATAATAAGAGTCATTATACTATCTAAGAAAGCTAAAGAATAGCGTGCCGAATACTTTGTCAAGATTGCTTTTGTTGGTGCTGTGTGGCTTGTGTTTCAACCTTGACTGCCTATCTCAGAACACTTTTCCGGATGTTGATCCGGATTCTGATGTTACTGTGGGCAAAATTTACATTACAGGGAATAAAAAGACACTCAACTCCATTATTCTAAGAGAGTTGAATTTTGAAGAAGGTCAGACACTCAAGATTAAAGACTTCGCTGAAATAGTGGAGCTGGACAAACAGAAGCTCATCAATACTCGGCTTTTCCAAACGGTTGAGATTATTCCTCTCTTTCTTTCGTCTACCAATGCTGAGGTATTGATTAGAGTTCAAGAAAGGTGGTATGTTTTTCCAGTCCCTGTCTTCAAGCTGGCCGACAGAAACTTTACAGAATGGTGGGTAAATCAGAATCGAGATTTCTCCAGAGTGAATTATGGAATGCAGTTATTCCACCTGAACTTCTCTGGTAGAAACGATAAGTTGGTATTAAGAACCCAATTCGGTTTCACCAAACAGTATAGTTTTCAGTATTCCATTCCTTACATCAATCAGTCGCAAACGGCCGGTCTCACAGTTTCCACTTCATTTGCCACCAATAAAACCGTAAGCTATGCTTCTGACGGTCATAGACTGCAATTTGTGGAAAGTGATAATACCATTAGAAGGCTATTTTCCTCTTCAGGCACCATTACTTTCAGACCCTCATTTTACAATAGACATTCGTTCTCCTTGGGCTACAATAGAACCTCAATAGCAGACACTGTTTATAGACTGAACAACAACTACTTTCAAGACAATTCTATACTTCAAGAGTACTTTGCATTTGGTTATTCATTTGTTCATGACAACAGAGACTATGTGGCATATCCGCTTAAGGGGAACAGATTCTCTGGAAGTATTAGCCAGCTGGGACTTGGTATTTTCGATGATATTAACATGTTCACCACAAGGCTAGACTATTCAGCATACACCCCAATCAGCGATAAGTTGTCTTGGGCCAATTCCTTTGAAGTATATAAATCATTTACCGATAATATCCCTTATCTGGTTCGAGCAGGTTTTGGTTATAACCCAAACTTTATTCGAGGCTATGAACGCTATGTTGTGGAAAGTGACCTTCTCGCTTCTTATAGAACAGCTCTGCGTTTTCAAATAATAAAGGGTGTGAAGGAACTGAATAAAAGAAGCATGATCGATCAGTTCAGAACACTCCCCTATGCCTTTTATTTGAAGCTTTTTGTAGATACCGGCTATGCAGGTGATCCACTTCAGTCTAACACAAACAACTTCTATAACAACAAGTGGATTGGTAGCATGGGGTTGGGAATAGATATGGTAACACTTTATGATTTTGTAGTTCGCTTTGAGTATAGTATGAATCGTGAAGGTGACACCGGATTCTTCGTGAATTTCAGGTCTGCGCTGTAAAGTCCATCACCCTTTTGATTTCCTAATTTCTTATATTAGGAAGTGCGCACAATAACAATAACACTCGCAATACTTGCTTGTTCAGGTATTTGGCATAACCTATTTGGACAAATTTCGGGAGTTCCTCCTAAGGGACCAGTATCTCTAGCCATGGGTGGAGTTTCTTCCGCTACAGCCAATGAGTGGTCTGTTTTTAATAACCCCGCTGGGCTCATCGCCAACAGCGGAATAAGTGGTATTATTTCCTATCAAACCATTTTTAATTTCGTCCCTTTCAATACTTTGGCTGCAGGAATAAATGCAGAAAGCCTATGGGGAAATGCTGCCTTTGGAGTTTACCGATTTGGCGATGAATTGTTCAGCAATCAAATGGCCAGCTTAGGCTTTGCCAGAAAGATTGGAATCATGAGCCTGGGTGCTAAAGCGAATTTACTTCAATACCATATTGATGGCTTTGGAAAGAGGTCGGTTTTTGTAGCCGAAATGGGAGCTCTAGCCGAGTTCTCTCCTCAGCTCAATTTTGGAGTACATGTGTATAATTTCACTCAATCGGTGATTTCACCAGAGAGTCAGGAAAGAGTTCCCACACTGATCAGGCTTTCATTGAATTATCATCCAGATGAGTCGCTCAATTTATTTGTTGAAGGAGAAAAGGATGTAGAGAACACCCCTGACTTTAGACTGGGGCTTGCCTATAGTATTATGGAGAACCTTTGGTTGAGAACGGGGTTTTCCACGCTCACCAACCGCCACTCATTCGGGGCAGGTTTTAAGTTCAGGAAATTCACCATTGACTACGCCATTCGGTCTAACAAAAGTACTAGAGCCACACACAATTTCGGGTTGACCTACCAAATCAAGGACTAATGAAACACCTTCTCTTTGCATTGATGCTAATCTGCACTCTAATCTCGAGCAAGCAGCTCATGGCACAACGCGAAGAAAACTTCGACTTACAATCCTTTATAGAATCACTTTTCAATATACAGGACGAATCGCTGAACTATGAGGATTTGTATGAGCGCCTACTCCTGCTTTATGAAAACCCCGTCAACCTCAACTCCGCATCTGTCGATCAGCTGAAAGGGCTTTATATCATGTCCGATTCGCAAATTGATTCACTTAAAAGCTACATCAACCACAATGGCAAGTTGCTCAC
>JABXIP010000040.1 GCA_013373005.1 Cytophagia bacterium
AACGTCCAGTTCAACCTTAACACCCAAGCTGCTAATGTATTTTGGAAGCAGGGTAATAGGCCCGCACACCATTACTTCGGCTCCCAGTTTTTGAAGAGCGAAGATGTTGGAGAGGGCCACTCTTGAGTGAAGAATATCTCCTATAATGGCTACTTTTTTTCCTTCAACACTGCCTAGCTTTTCTTTGATTGAGAAAGTATCTAGCAAGGCCTGAGTAGGGTGTTCGTGAGTACCGTCTCCGGCATTCACAATATTTGCCTTAATATGCTTTGAGAGGAAGTGAGGTGCTCCCGGACTGGCATGGCGCATTACAATCATATCCACTTTCATGGAAAGGATATTGTTCACCGTATCCAGTAGGGTTTCTCCTTTTTTGACTGAGCTGCTGCTGCTCGAGAAGTTAATGACATCTGCAGATAGTCTTTTTTCGGCCAGTTCAAACGAAAGTCTGGTTCTGGTAGAATTTTCAAAGAAGACATTGGCAATAGTAATGTCTCTCAGAGAAGGCACCTTTTTGATGGGCCTGTTGATAACGTCTTTGAACTCTTCAGCAGTCTGAAAAATGAGCTCTATATCTTCCCTAGTAAGATCTTTTATCCCCAGAAGATGTTTAGTGCTCAGTTTATCCATTAGTCTTCTTTATTAATTAGCCACACATTGTCTTCTTCCACACCCTTCTGGCTTTTCCATTCTACCAAAACTTTCTGTGTTTCAATAGTATTCACCTGCTTTCCTACATAGTCTGGGAAAATTGGCAAGTGGCTAGAATATCTTCTTCTTACTAAAACCAGCAATTCTACTTTACTCGGTCGGCCAAAAGCGTGCATGGCATCTAATGCTGCCCTCACAGTTCTTCCTGTGAAGAATACATCGTCAATCAGCACCACTTTTTTACCCTCAATCAAAAAGTCGATTTTCGTTTCATTGGCTCTTACCGGGCTGTCCCTTCTTCTGAAATCGTCTCGATAGAAGGTAGCGTCCAGATATCCGAGTTGGATTTTGGAGCCGGTAAGCTCAATAAGTCTTTCTTTAATTCTTTCGGCAAGGAATATGCCTCTGGGCTGAAGACCCAGCAGAACGGTATTTTCGAAATTTTGATGGTTTTCTATCAGTTGCTGACAGAGACGGCCAATAGTAATGGCTAACTGAGGATGACCTAAAAGAAGCCGCTTTTGCATTTCAGGATACAAATATAAGAAAAGGAATTGCTCTCGGAAGAGGCCAATAGTTTTTAATGCACTTCTTCTGCACTTACCGGCTCTGCTTCGATGGAATTTACGAAGAATACTTCTCTATTGTCTTCTGAAGACACTCCTTTTAGTGCTTGAATGCCAAAGACTAAGAATTTATTGTCGTACCATTTGATAATGCCCTTATAACTTTCCTGCTCATACCTGAGTTGGTCTGTCTCGTTTTTCAAGTTTAATGGCTCAACGGCTGCATTGGCATCGCTACTATTGAGGTACTTCAAAACTAGTTCTTCATCGTGGTAATAGGCGTAATAGGCATTGTTTTGATAAAACTGGAAGGCACCAAAATGAGTTAGCCCGCCTTCCACTTCCTCGTCTATGTCAAAGCTTCTGTCCCATAAGACATTTCCCTTTTTATCTAGTTTTAGAGCAAAAGCATGAGTGAAGTTCCATTCGGCAACATCTCCATTACCATTGAATTGGTTGGAAGGGCCAAGGTCATTATAAAAGCTTCCGATGTTTCTACTGTTAATATCGCGATAAGGATTTAGGCCACCACGACTTTTTAGATAATCTCTGGTATTCATACTCCATGGCTTAAAGAATTCGCCAAAAAGCATGAACCCTTCATCAGTTTCCGTAAGCTCATTGAACAAGGCATCGGTCTTATACCTCCAATCTTTATTCGACTGTTTGGCCTCCAAAGCCTTTCTTTTAAGTTTATCTGCCCTGCGTTCACCATTATGGTCTAGGAAGGTATCGAATTCACCAAAAGAGATGTAGCGCATGTTTTGTTGGCCTGTTCGGTCTACATGATTGATGTAAACACCTGAGGGGAAAGTGCCTGATTTGATTGTATAAAGGCCCATTACCAACTGTTCTTTATCGAAAATAGAGGATGAAATTCCACTGAGTAAATTGTAGTTTCTTTGGGTAACGAGTTCATAACTTCTTACGGAGTTGCCACCGTAATCATAAGTACTTACAATTAGGGTTCTGTCTTTCTTGAAATCTTCCTTAGAAGCTATAACGTTGAAGGTTACGCTGTCTGAATTCATACGCACCTCTACAAGCTCTGAGTTGTTTTGGTAAACATTTGAGAGGGTTCTCACCTTTTCGTTCTCTATGTCATAGGCAAAAACCGCTGGTCTTTCTTCAATATATCCACCAATAATGACGGTGTTCTGGAGTACCTCAAACTCTTGAATGTCCAGGTCTACAATGCTCTTAGGGTCATAGGCCTTAATTTCTCTGCTGCTTAAGTCTACCACTACAAGTCTTACTTCTTTGGTTTGGCTGGAGTTTTGAAAAAGCAAATAGGTCTTGTTGGCTTGGTAATGGTATCCTCTTAAATAGAGCTGCCTTTTAACATGAAGCGTATCTGTCCATTGCTTTTCCAAATTTGTATCGAGGTGATGGAAATAGATAGGGTAATCTTTCAAGCCGGCAGTTACTTCGGGTTGAACAACCAGCACACCTTTCTCATTATTAGAGATTACCGCATAGTCCTGATATCCCCATTTATGATCAACTTCCCACCTGTTCAATTGCTTTACTTGTGCCTTCGCAGAGAAGGTGAAAAGTAATAGAAACATTAAGAGAAGTTGTTTTTTCATGCCTCAGACATCTTCATGATGTGATCGAATTCCTTTTTTGTAACAGGTTGTACTGATAAGCGAGAAATCTTTAAAAGAATCATTTCCGCCAAAGCAGGTTCTTTCTTAATCTCTTCCAATGAAACGGGTTTCTTAAGCTTCTGTTTAGGAGCGAAGTCCACCACCAACCATCTGTCGTCTTCGGTTGTTGGGTCTTGATAGAATTCTGTTACACATTCTGCAATCCCAACTATTTGTTTTTCATTCACGCTATGGTAGAAAAAGGCCAAATCGCCTTTCTTCATGTTCTTCATATGATTTCGGGCTGCATAATTTCTGACGCCATCCCAATGATCTTTACCAATTTTCTCCAGATCGGAATAAGAATAGGTATTTGGCTCAGATTTTATCAACCAATAGTTCATAATCAGTTATTTTTAACTTTGCGTACAGATAGACAATAGTTAGTCTTTCCGGCCTAAAAAAGCAAGAATTATCATCTCTCATTAACAAAGCAACTCAATTGGATAACTCATCAATTCTTAAACAACTCAAGCTGCAAGCTGCACTTATGGAGCTGCACGATGAAAATTCTTTCAAGATCAGAGGATACCAAAATGCTGTCTTCCAACTCGACAAGTCTGATATAGAATTGGCTTCGCTAAGTCTTTCTGAATTGGAGGGCCTGCAAGGAGTGGGGAAAGGTATTGCAGCTACCATTCGTGAGATTATTCAAAATGGAACCTCAAGTGGTCTGACCGACCTTTTGGAGAGCACTCCGGAAGGAATTGTTGAGTTGCTGGATATGAAGGGTATTGGTCCGAAGAAAATTAAAGTGCTGTGGAAAGAACTTGGCATTGAAAGTGGCCATGAGCTGAAGGAAGCCGCTAATTCAGGCCTTGTGGCGAACCTAAAAGGTTTTGGAGAAAAGACACAGCAGGCCATTATAGATGCGCTTGAGTTTAAGGAAGCCAATGCGAACAAACTTCACTTTGCCGATGCTGAAATCATTGCCAATGAAATTATAGAATTGCTGGTTAATCTAAAGCAGGTTGAAAGAGCTGAAGTGACCGGAGAAATGCGCAGAAAGCTGGAAGTGGCAGATAGCATTGAGATTTTGGTGGCTTCTAATGACTTTGATGCGCTTGAAGATGAATTGAATACAAATGAAGTATTTACCCAACTATTGGAGCAAAGTGGCCCGGTTGTTTGGAGAGGCCTTTATAAAGAGCACAAGATTCTGGTGGAATTCATTCTCTGTAAGCCTGATGATTTTGCGAGAGAGCAGTTCCTGAAAACAGGTAGTCAGCTTCACATCACTATTCCTATTGCCAACAATATGTCTTTGAGAGATATGGCTTATTCTGAAAAATATAGTTCAGAAGAAGAACTTTATGCATCATTGAACATGGCTTATGTTGAGCCGGAAATGAGGGAAGGGAGCTTTGAGATTGAACTGGCTAAGAGTAATAAGTTGCCTAAGTTGGTTGAGATGAGCGACCTGAAAGGTATTCTTCACAACCACTCTACCTACAGTGATGGCAAGCATTCACTCAGACAAATGGCCGAATATTGCAAGGAGTTAGGCTATGAATATCTGGGTATTTGTGATCACAGTAAGTCGGCCTTTTATGCCAATGGATTAGATGAAGATCGTTTGGTGGAGCAGCACAAAGAAATTGATGAATTGAATAAGGAGTTGGCTCCATTCAAAATTTTCAAGGGTATTGAGTCAGATATCCTCCACGATGGAAGCTTAGACTATGCGGATGATGTGCTCGCCAGTTTCGACTTTATTGTGGCTTCTGTGCACTCTGTGCTGAATATGAATAAGCAAAAGGCTACTCAAAGGCTCATGACAGCTATTGAGAATCCATATACGACAGTGCTTGGCCACCCTACCGGACGATTGCTGTTGAGAAGAGCTGGCTATCCAATCGACCACAAAGCAGTAATAGACCATTGTGCCAAGCATAATGTAGTCATTGAAATCAATGCCAATCCATGGAGACTTGATTTGGACTGGCGATGGGTACATTATGCATTAGAGCAGGGGGTGATGCTTTCCATCAATCCGGATGCTCACCAGATGGAGGGTTACCATCATATGCAGTATGGACTATTGACTGGAAGAAAAGGAGGCCTTACTGCCGAAATGACTTTCAACGCGTTAAGCTGTGAAGCCATAGACAAACATTTTGCGGAGAAAAGAGCCAAGGCCCCTGCCCATGCCTAAAAAGATACTGATCATTCGCTTCTCCTCCATTGGAGACATTGTGCTCACCACACCGGTAATTCGAGCTATCAAAACTCAGTTGGACGATGTGCAGGTGCATTATGCTACCAAGAAGCAATA
>JABXIP010000527.1 GCA_013373005.1 Cytophagia bacterium
AAAAGCTGGTCAATCTTAATGGACGTCATAGGGTCGAGCCCTGAGTTCGGTTCGTCACAAAAAAGGTACTTGGAGCTGTTCACCAAGGCACGGGCAATACCAACGCGCTTTTGCATTCCACCACTAATCTCAGATGGCATTCTCTTGTTGGTGTTTTCCAGCTTTACTTTCTTCAGCATGGTATTGACTCTGTCCATCTTTTCGTCTTCTGGCATTTTAGTCAATACATCCAAAGGGAATTTAATGTTCTGTTCCACATTCATGGAATCGAAAAGGGCACCACCCTGAAAAAGCATGCCTATCTCTCTGCGAATGTCCGTTTTGGTGTCTCTATCAGCACCCACAAAGTTTCTTCCATTGTAGAGGATTTCACCAGAATCTGGCTTGAACAACCCGACAATGTTCTTCAGCATAACACTTTTTCCTGAACCACTGGCGCCAATAATGAGGTTGGTTTTGCCTTGCTTGAAAGTGCCTGAGATGTCTTGTAGAACAGTCTTGCCATCGAATGATTTCGTTAGGTTCTTTACTTCGATCATCTTACTAAAAGGAGTTGAGCTAAAACAAAATCACTTAATAGAATAGCAATACAGCTTACCGTAACGGCTCGTGTACTCGACTGACCTACTTCCAATGCTCCACCTTTGGTATAGAAACCCATGAAGGCTGAAATAGAGGATACCAGGAAACCAAAAACTACCGACTTAATTAAGGCAAAGGCCACTCCAAACTGATTGAAGTTCATCTTAAGGCCCATGAGATAGTCAGCAGTACCGACAACACTGCCTAGTTCTGAAGCTAGGTAACCACCACTAATCGCTAACGCTCCTGCCAGAATAACCAGAAAAGGATACATTACTACAGAGGCTATAATTTTGGGTAATACCAGATATGACACTGAATTAATACCCATTACCTCTAAAGCATCAATTTGTTCTGTAATACGCATAGTACCTAAGTTACCGGCAATGCTGGAGCCTACTTTACCGGCAAAAATGATGGCTGTAATGGTAGGAGCAAGTTCCAAAATGGTTAGGTCACGAACAACAAGACCAATAACACTATCGGGAATGAGTGGGCTAATGAGGTTATAAGCAGTCTGAACAGTAGACACAGCCCCCATAAAAACAGAGACAATAGAAACTAAGACAATGCTGTTTAGACCAATGTAGGTGCACTCATCGAAGATAAGTTTCACGTAAGTCCTGAATGACTCCGGATTGGTGAAAAGTTTGCCAAGAAATATAATGTACCTTCCCAGGTTGCTCATATGGCTCTACTACTGCTTTGAATGCCTGTCTTACAACGGCAAAATAACAAAACTTGTACGAATGGCTTTAAGGTTCCTTGAAATTAGTCTTTTGTTCTTCTCTATCAGACGATAGGTCAGAAAAGAATAGCTGCAAGGAATTAAATCTTTGCTCTGACGATATGCTTACTTGTGATGGTCAGCAGCGTTAATGGCAGCACCGATAATACCGGCATTATTCAATTTCTCTGAAACCACATAAGGAGTTCTGATATCGATTTCATCTCTGAACTTATGAATGTGTTTGCTTACTCCTCCACCCAAAATAATGTAGTCTGGTGTAAGAATTCGCTCTACATGCTTTAGGAACTTATTGAGTCTTTTGCCCCAGGCTTCAAAACTTAGGTCTTCTTTTTTTCTGGCCGAATCCGCTGCATAATATTCAATCAGGTCTCCGGTTTTGTAGTAGAGTCTACCAAGTTCAAAATTAGGAATGATGTTGCCATCCCAGAAAATACCGCTCCCCAAACCGGTACCAATGGTGATTACAATGACCAGTCCGGCTTTGTGATGTCTTCCGGCACCAAATCGCATTTCAGCAATACCGGCTGCATCGGCATCATTAATTACAGTTACCGTTTCTCCTGAGAATTCACAGATAAGATCGTCAATCTGTGTGCCTTTCCAGCTTTTGTGAAGGTTACTGCTATATAGCGCTTTTCCATTCACTACTACTGTAGGGAAGGCAACGCCAATATTCTCTTTCCAGTTGAGTTGGTCTTTTATACTTCTTATTACCTCAGCAACCGCTCCTGGGGTGGAGGGTTTCGGTGTTTCAATTCTTATTCTATCAGAAATTAGTTTACCAATTTCAGTATCAACAATAGCACCTTTTATGCCGCTTCCGCCAACATCAATTCCGAGAATCTGCATACAATCATCTAAATAAAGGGCGACAAGTTATCGTAATTATGCTTAGTCTGCAACCTCATGAGAATGAGGCTCTACATGTGTCATTACCTCGGCTATCTCAGGAATAGAGTTCATAAGGTTCGCTTTCAGGTGATGGGCAATATCATGGCCTTCTTTCACCGTTATGTTTTCCTTTACCTCCAGATGGAGGTCTATGTGATAAACCATTCCCACTTTTCGAATCATACATTTTTCAATAAGCTCCACACCCCGAGTTTCTTCAGAGATTTTCATTATCTGATTATACAGATCATCATGGATATGTTCGTCCATAATCTCGGCCAGAGCAGGGCGGAAGATGAGATAGGCATTATATAAGATGAAGCCAGCAGCGAATAGAGCCGCCCAATCGTCTGCAGATTCATAGCCCGGTCCCAGAAATATAGAGATGCTGATACCAATGAAGGCCAGCAGGGAAGTGATGGCATCAGATCTATGGTGCCAGGCATCAGCTTTTAGTGCAGTACTTTTGTTCTCCTGACTTTTTTTGTTTACCCAGCGATAGAATAGCTCTTTGAATATCACCACCGCGGCAAGTACAATAAGAGTGTAAGGTTTCGGTGTTTTATGAGGGGTGGCTATATTTTCAATACTTTCTCTGGCTATGACCAAGGCCGATATAATGAGAATGGCCACCACTACAAAAGTGAGAAGAGGCTCTGCTTTACCATGACCATATGGATGGTTTTTGTCTGGTGGCTTAGTGGAATATTTTAGTCCGAAAACCACCAGAATCGAAGCGAAGACATCAGTCATAGACTCTATGGCATCGGCAATAAGTGCATAGGAGTTTCCAAAGAAACCAGCGATCCCTTTACTGATGGCCATAATCAAATTGCCTATAAGGCTGATTTTGGCTGTTCTTAGGGCTTCTTTCTGCTGTTTTTTTATCACTGTTCTAGCTCACGCAATAAGTCAGATAAATTTAATGCTTTCGTAAACATATCTACCTCACCTTCTGCGGTTCTTGGCCATTCTTCTTGGGGTCTATCCCAATATAGCTCTACACCATTTTTGTCAGGGTCATCGAGATAGAGCGCTTCGGAAACTCCGTGATTGGCAAAGCCGGTAAAGGAGTAGCCAGCATCATTCAGTCGCTTATATATGGCGGCTAAATCTTTTCTGGTTGGATATAGAATAGCGGTATGGAATAAGCCGGGGTATTGTTTTGGAGCAGGAGGTTGCCCGAGACTTTCCCAGGTGTTTAATCCAATATGATGATGATAACCTCCAGCTGATATGAAGGCAGCGTGATCGCCATATTTTTGCATGAGCTCAAAACCCAAGAGCCCACAGTAGAAATCAAGTGACCTTTGCAGGTCAGAGACTTTCAAATGAACGTGCCCAATCCGTGTTTGAGCCGGAACCGTATAGTCTTTCATAAATGTAAATAGAAGTCTTTAAGCGTCTTTATGAACGATTCGCTATAGCTACCGTCTGACTTCTTGATATAGACATCTGATGATAATTTTAGGTTCCTTTGCACTTTGCAAAACTCAATAATCTCTCTGAAAACAGGCCCGTCTTTCTTGTTTCGAAGAATAAATCGAGAGTGAGGAATAAAGCCTGTATTTTTTGCTACCTCAAGAAATTGCTGCATTTCTGCTTCAGGATACATTACCCAAAGCTCTCCTTTCTCACTCATTAACCTTGAGCTATGAAAAGCAAGATCTTCCATGCTCAAAGTATCGGCATGTAAGGCCTGATTTTTATTTTTTGATTGCCCTGCTTGAGACTTCACAAAGAAGGGTGGGTTACAAATAATCTGATCGTAAGGATGGTAGGGTTGAAACTCCTGAAGAGATATATGATAAATGGAGAATTGGTTAGTCCATGGGGAAATTGAGAAATTGGTTTGGGCCTGCTCGAAGGCATCGGTATTGATTTCAATCGCATCAATGGGAATGATGGTTCTTTGGGCCGCCATCAGTGATAAAAGCCCTGTTCCGGTGCCAATGTCTAATATTCTGCCCGAGTCATAGGGGATGAAGCTGGCTCCAAAATAACAACCATCGGTAGTTACCTTCATGCCGCACTTGTCTTGCTCTATTCTGAACTGCTTGAATTGGAAGTAGTTGTTGGGCATAAGAATGTTGAAGGATCCATGATGAATGTTGAATTATATTCACTCAACATTCATCATTCAAAATTAAGCATTAAGAATATAGACCAGATTCGAAGCCTTCGTCAACCAAAAGGTTGGAGCCCTCTGCGGCATCTACGGCTAGCTGGTCGCACCTTTCATTTTCAGGAATTCCGGCATGGCCTTTTACCCATTGAAAGCT
>JABXIP010000002.1 GCA_013373005.1 Cytophagia bacterium
TCAACCACATGGATGTAATCTCTGACGCCAGTGCCATCGGGAGTAGGGTAGTCACTTCCGAAGACTGACAGTTTCTCTCTCTTACCGACTGCCACCTGAGCAACAAAGGGCAGAAGGTTATTAGGCATTCCATTCGGGTCTTCCCCGATTCTTCCACTTTTGTGTGCTCCTGCCGGGTTGAAGTATCTGAGTAATGCTATGTTCCAGCTTTTGTCAGAGACATGAAGGTCTTTGAGAATGTATTCGATGAAGAGCTTGGTTCTGCCGTAGGGGTTAGTGGCAGACAGAGGGAAGTCTTCAGTGATTGGCACAGTCGCAGGGTCACCATAAACGGTGGCAGAAGAGCTGAACACGAGATCAGTTACTCCATGTTTTTTCATGGCTTCGCAGAGGTAGAGCGTGCTTTGTAGGTTGTTTTCGTAGTACATCATCGGTTTATGAACCGATTCACCCACAGCCTTATATCCTGCAAAGTGGATCACCGCATCGATTTTGTGATTGGAGAAAACTTCATTCACCTTCTGGCGATCGCAAAGATCATATTCATAGAAGGTCACTTCTCTTCCGGTAATCTCTTGCACTCTTCCGAGCGATTCAAACTTGCTGTTTGAAAGGTTGTCAATAACGATAACGTCATCACCTCTTTCCAGCAATTCCAACACTGTGTGGCTTCCAATATAGCCGGCTCCACCTGTTACCAGTATGTTCATTTGCAATTCAATTTTTTGTGAGATCTAGTATACCTAGGATTCAACTCAATTTAAGGAGGTCTTTCACTCATTTAAGCACGCGTAGGAAACAAGCCATTGATGCAAATAATATAGTTGATTGCCAATCCTTGCACCTGTCCGTCTTCAGTTTCGCTTGCAAGCGCAACAGCACTTCCTAAGTTGTTATCATTTGCTCCAATAGCAACCTTTCCTCTTAAGTCGGGTAATGCAAAGTTGGTTCGGCCATCGCCCCCATAATGGGTGCCGACAATTGAGAACAAGGCTGGGTTAGACATAATGGGAATCATTTGTCCATGACAAAATGCCCAGTTCGTTGGGGTGAAATTACCCGCAAAAATTCTGATTTCTCCTAGAGTTCCTTCCATGATGGAAGATAGGTTTTTACGCTAATTTTTTAATGTTGATCCCTTTAAATTGTCAAGGAAGACTTAAAAAACTGGTGACAGCTATCAGTAAGAGTCATACAGCCAGGGTCTTTACTTTTGTGAGATATTATTTGCATCAGATCCTCCGATCCAGAATTTCCTTAAGCGCATAAATAGAATCTAATGTCCTCCAGAGGAGGACATTTCTATAGCGTGTTAGTTCTTTTGCTTCAGCGCCTTAAACTGATTACCCCCACTAGAGAAAGTTAGGTGTGTTATTTTGCCATCTTCATCTCTAGCGAATGACATCTTGAGCCCTCCGGTATTCTTGAGATCGTATTTATCCTTTTCAATTAACACCAACTCTGTAAGCGGCTGAGATTTGTCAGTAGGCTGCGCATATAGCTTGTCATCCTTAATACTTACAGTAATATTGAAGCCGGTATTTCCTTCTTTGTTATACTGACCAACAAATTCCTTTAGCGTTTCTTTTGGGCTGTCCTGCGCTTGAAGCGTTGAGAAAGTGGTAAGCATCAGCACTACCACCAATGAGTAAATTGAGTTTTTCATAAGTCCTTTTTTAGGACTTAGATGCGGGGAAGAGGAGAGAGGTTACAGGTTAAGAAGTGCCAACCTTCTGCATACTCACATTCCAAAGTATCTGGAAGTGGGCTAAGTGAATCTGTTTCTTAACCGATTGAGCTTGTTTGCAATTGAAATGCATCGTCTAATATCCTACGCAGGTGGAGGTGCCTGAAAGGCGGAGGTGGACTAATCGCTTGGTAACCCTCCTTCATTGATCTTGAACAGCAACTCCGATAAAAGTTCACTGTGTTCCTCATGGGTCATGTCTATACAAATCACCTTGTTGATATCTACATATTCATCATAAGCTGTGTTTAGAGCAAACCAGAAACCTTCCTCAAACTGATTGTGCCAGGTGGTCATTGGTTCATATTCGAAATCATTTTCATGATCAGTGGGAAGACCCAGATTGAATCTTCTGATTAAAATGCTTTCATCGAACCAGTCGTGAAGCTTTTCACAAGCTTTACCAAGTGTGCAGATATAAGTTACATGATGATTCAAACAAACTTCTGTCACCTGTTCCCAAAGCTGTTCGTCTTCCTGATCAACTATGGCTACTAAAAGCCAATTGTCAATAGGAAGGTCTTTCTCCCAATTTTGATCTTTGGTGCTAGCATAATAGACTTCTCTCTCTGTTCTAAGGTAGGTTCCTAGAAATTTCAATGATTCAGCGCTTTAATGATTTTCATTTCATTGGCTCGATTTCTTCCGAATGAAACAACTGAGGGTCTTTTATCCAAATCACAAATACTATTAACATACACATTTTGACCATTGATAATTACAGTAATTTGCTCGCCCCAGCTACCTGACAGAAAACCAGGGTTACTCTTTGCTACAATAGTGTTTTTTCGATTGGTTCTGATAACCCATTCTTCTTGATTGGCAATTCTCATTATTCTTGATCTAATCTCTTTATGAGACAGAGGTGTATTTACGATTTTAAAATTGAGTCTAGAATATTGTAGCCAATAGAAGAGGCTAGCAAAGGCCAAGGGTAAAAGAAGAAAAATGGGTTCATCGATTATTATTGAGTTATTCTCTCTCAACAGAAAGCTCCTAATGTCTAAGAAGACAAATAGGAATACTGGGATTAGAAAAAAGATTACAATAGAGTAGTGATTAACTCTATCGAACAGTTTTAACTGAATGCGCATATATCTGATATTAGCTTAACCTCTAGAGTGATAAATGGATTTTTGCTAAAATTAATTAATGATAAGGAATCAATTCCACACAATAAAAACTACAATCCTAGTTATTAAATCGGTGAGGCTTTTACGCCTAACTTAATTATCTTAATCATCCTCCAAATTTTAAGCTAAGATGCGCAACAAAATCCCTTTTGTCCGAACCCTCTGTCTCCTCTCTCTTCTCGTTTTTTTAGCTGCTTGTCAAACCCGTAAAAAGGCACCCGATGTCTATGACCGGGTAGCAGATGAGCAGTATTCGCAAGTTATTGCGGCCTACACTTCTGGTAAGATTTCCAGTCGCTCGGTGATTACATTGCAGCTGGTGGAGGACGTTGAGCCTTCCAACCAGAAGAAGGATGTGCTTTCTTTTTCGCCCTCCATCAAGGGCGAAGTGCGTTGGGTGACGCCAAAGGTTTTGGAATACAGACCGGCCAAACCATTGCCGAATGGGGCAACTTACGTAGGCACCCTGAAACTAGGCGGATTAGGCATTGAGGAGGCCAGCAATTTGAAGCCTTTCGAATTTACATTCGACATCATTGAGCAGGATTATGATTTGGATATTACAGGCATCAATAGCGATGAGGCCGATCCCATGCGCAAGCAGGTGGTTAAGGGGACTTTTACAACTGCTGATTTTGCCGATACGGTTGCCTTGGCCAATGCAGTCACTTTCAAACAGGAGGGTAAAAGCCTGAATGTCGATTGGGAGTTTGATGAAATCGCAGGTAAGAATCACTCTTTTACTGTGCTCTCGGTTGATAGAAAGGATAAAGCTTCTAAAGTAGATTTTCGGGTAGATGGCAAAAGCTTTGGAGCTGATAGGAACCGTGAGGGAAGTGTTGATATTCCTTCACTCAATGATTTTTCAGTCATCAGCACCCGGATTCTGAAAAGTGGCGATCCATATGTGGTACTGAACTTCTCTGATCCTCTCAATGAGCGTCAGGATCTTACCGGTCTTATTACTCTGGAAGATGATAACAATCCAAGATTTTCAATTGAAGGGAACGAGGTAAGGGTGTATCCTTCCACCGACCTGAATGGAGATAAGCTGGTGCAGGTATATGAGGGCATTCGCAATCAGCTTGATTTCAAGATGTCCAAAGGCTACCAGCAGGTGGTCAACTTTAGCCAGATTAAACCAGCCCTTAGATTAACTCATTCCGGCACTATTTTGCCTAGCTCCGATGGGCTCATTCTTCCTTTTGATGCGGTGAATGTCCGTGCGGTAGACGTTACGATCATCAAAATCAATGAAGCCAATGTTTTCCAGTTCCTGCAGGTGAACCAATTGGGAGGTAATGACCAACTCAGACGAGTGGGGAGGCCCATTGTGAAAAAGGCTGTCTTGCTCGATGAAGCGGGGGTAACTGACTTTAGTCGCTGGAACCGTTTCACCCTCGATCTGGCCAATATGATCAACCCGGAGAGGGGCGCTATTTATCAGGTTCGACTCAATCTTCGCAAAGAATATTCGCTTTACAATTGTGGAGAAAACCCTTCTGAACTGGAGTTGGAAGGACAAATTGAAGAGGACAACTGGGATGCCTTCGATGTTTCCAACTATAGCGAATACGATAGCTATTACGAATACAATTATGGGCGAAACTATGACTGGCGTCAGCGAGATAATCCGTGCCATGACACTTACTATGCCGGAACCGAAAGAATGGTTTCAACCAATATTCTGGCTTCAGACTTAGGGCTGATCGCCAAATTAGGCAATGACAGAAAACTCACCGCTTTTGTAACTGATCTGAAAACTACCGAGCCTGTTTCAGGCATTCAAGTGAAGGTATATGACTTTCAACAAGAGGTATTGCAAACCCTGCAGACCGATGCCAGTGGCAAAGTGGAACTGGATACCGACAGAAAACCATTTTTGCTGGAAGCTACCCGAGGTGTTGAGAAAGGCTACCTGAAACTGACAGATGGTACCTCACTCTCTGTCAGCAATTTCAATGTAGGTGGAGCCAAGGTTGAAAGAGGTATTCAGGGCTTTATTTATGGCGAAAGAGGCGTGTGGAGGCCGGGCGATCCAATTTACCTCGATTTCATTCTCGAAGACAAAGACAATAATATTCCAGATGATCATCCAGTGGTACTGGAATTCCTCGACCCATCAGGAAATCTGAAAGACAGAAAAGTAAGCACTCAGTCAGTTGGTGGCTTCTATCATTTTCAGCTGAAGACAGCAGATGATGATCCCACAGGAAACTGGTTGGCGCGTGTGAATGTGGGCGGTTCCATCTTCAACAAAAGGGTGAAGATTGAAACCATCAAACCCAACCGCCTCAAGATTAACTTCGATTTGGGAAGAGAGAAAATCACTGCAGGTACTAAAGAAGTCAATGCACAACTCAATGTGAAATGGTTGACTGGAGCCACAGCCAAAAGCCTAAAAGCTGAGTTCGACCTGTATTTGAATCCGACCAAAACAGTCTTTGAAGATTTCTCTGGTTATTCATTCGATGATGAGGCTAAGGAATACTACCCTGAAACTGAGCGTATTTTTGAAGGAAGGCTAGATGCCACAGGAAATGCTAATGTGCCCATCAGTTTGGTTACCCAGCCTAATGCCCCCGGCATGCTCATGGCTACTTTCAGTGGTAAGGTGTATGAGCCGGGAGGAGATTTCAGTATCGATCAGTTCTCTGTCCCATTCTATCCTTACACCCATTTTGTGGGACTTAAAAAGCCTGAGGGGGATAGAAGAGGTCAGTTGCTGACGGATAAAAACCATGTGATGGACATAGTCTCAGTTGATGCAGAAGGCAATCCTGTAGATCGTTCCGATCTGATTGTCGAAGCATTCAAACTACAGTGGCGCTGGTGGTGGGATAGGTCAGGCGACAACCTGGCTTATTACGTGAGCAGAAATGAAAGCAGCCCTTATTTCAGACAAAGAGTTACCACGCGAAATGGGAAAGCACAGGTGCAGTTGAGTGTGCCGAATAATGATTGGGGTCGCTATTACATCCGTGTTCGAGACACTAAATCTGGACATTCCGCAGGGTCGACAGTTTACTTCGATTGGCCGGGTTGGGCAGATTCAGGTAATCGACCTGGAGGAGCATCTTTACTTAATTTCTCTACAGATAAAGAGGACTATAAAGTAGGTGAAAAAGTAACACTCAGAATTCCGGCCAGCACCAATGGACGTGCCTTGGTGAGTATCGAAAATGGAAGCAAGGTGATTGAGGCCCATTGGGTGGAAACTAAAAACGGATCCAATGAATTCAGCTTCGAAGTCATTCCTGAAATGGCACCCAATGTCTATGTGAATGCTACTTTGCTGCAACCCCATGCGCAGACTAGAAATGACTTGCCTATCCGATTGTATGGCATTGTGCCTATTAATGTAACAGACGACAAAACCGTTCTTCGACCTGAAATATCTATGGCAGAGGTCTTGAAGCCGGAAGAATCATTTAAGGTAGAAGTGAAGGAAACCAACGGCAAACCAATGACTTATACTATTGCTGTGGTTGATGAAGGCTTGCTGGATATCACCCGTTTCCAAACTCCAAACCCTTGGGGTATATTCTACGCTCGTCAGGCTTTAGGAGTAAAGTCATGGGATGTGTATGATGAGGTGATAGGAGCTTTCAATGGAGACTTATCAAGACTTCTGGCACTAGGAGGCGATGGCTCGGGAGCTAAACCCGAAAGTGCCAAGGCGAATCGGTTCAAGCCTGTGGTAAAACATCTGGGGCCATTCAAACTGGAGAAAGGAAAAACCGCAACTCACACTATTCAAATGCCGAATTACATTGGTTCCGTCAGAACCATGGTGATTGCAGGAGACAACGGAGCCTACGGAAATACTGAGAAGGCAACCCCGGTGAGAAAACCGCTGATGGTGTTGGGAACGCTACCTCGCGTATTGGGCCCAGGAGAAAAATTGAATCTACCGGTAAGTGTCTTCGCCCTGGAAGATTTTGTGAAGGAAGCTGAAGTCGAAGTGAAAGTCAGCGGGCCATTACAATTGGCCGATGCCGCCAAGAAAACCTTGACCTTTGCAGCTTTGGGTGATGAATTGATCGATTTTGGACTGGAAGTGAAGCCTGAACTTGGTATTGGAAAGGTAGAAATCACAGCCAGATCGGGCAGAGAAGTAGCCACTCACACGATTGAGATTCAGGTGAGGAATCCGAATCCACCGGCCACTAATGTGCTTCAGGCTTCAATTCAACCGGGAGAGAGTTGGCAACAGGCCTATGAAGCCATAGGAATGAATGGTACTAATTCCACCCAGCTGGAGCTTTCTATTCTTCCTCCAATTAACCTGGGCAAAAGGCTGAACTATCTGATCAGCTATCCACACGGATGTATTGAACAGACTACTTCTTCCGCTTTTCCACAGCTATTCCTCTCAGATATTATGGATCTGAGTGAAAGCAAGCAAAAGGAGATACAAGGGAATATCATTGCCACCATTGACAGGCTAAGCAAGTTCCAGACTGCGGAAGGAGGTTTTGCCTATTGGCCGGGTCAAAGTGATGACAATGATTGGGGAACCAATTATGCCGGGCATTTCATGCTGGAAGCCAAGGACAAGGGCTATAATATTCCAACGGTTCTTTTCAATAACTGGAAGAGCTATCAAGGCAAACGGGCCAGACGTTGGGCAAGACACAGTCAGTACAATGATGATATTGTGCAGGCTTACAGACTCTATACCTTGGCCAAGGCACAATCACCCGAATTGGGTGCAATGAATCGCCTTCGTGAAGATTCCAACCTAAGTCTCGAAGCCAAATGGCGTTTGGCTGCTGCCTATGCGCTTACCGGAAGAATTCAGGTGGCCAGAGAGATGATCAACAGCCTGCCTAAGAGTTCAACTAAAAAGGATTACTACTATTACTATGGCTCAGTACTACGTGATAATGCCATGATTTTGGAAGCCATGGGCTTATTGAATATGCAGCAGGAAGGAATGAACCTTCTTAGATCTGTTGCAGAAGGATTAAGCGAAGACAGATGGATGAGCACCCAGACAACTGCTTATGGTTTGTTGGGAGTTATCAAGTTTGTTGGCTTGAACGGTTCTGCTTTTGGAAATAGCCTTCAGGCTGAATATACAGTCGGTGGAGGAAGGAAGGAAACGCTTAACACTGCTAAACCTATTAAGGTGGCTGAGTTAGCTATTAACCAACAAAGTGGACAGGTGAATGTTAAAAACAATGGTCAGTCGATACTTTTTGTCAGGGTGATTCAAAGAGGTCAACCGCTCACTGGTAATGAGACTAGCGGCAGTTCCGGACTGCGACTTCAGGTCAACTATTTCGATAGAAATAATGTGCCGATTGATCCGTCTAGCCTGGCTCAGGGAACAGACTTTACCGCAGAGATTACAGTTTATAACACTGGTAGCCAGGGTGTTTACCGTGATCTCGCCTTGTCCCAGATATTCCCGTCTGGTTGGGAAATTCTAAATGACAGGTTGAATGAAATTCCAGGGGCATCATCTGCGAACAACTATACCTATTGCGATATCCGGGACGACAGGGTTTATACGTATTTCGATTTAAGAGCGAATGACTCCAAAACCTTTAAGGTAAATCTGAATGCCACCTATGGAGGAAGGTATTATTTGCCGGCAGTATCTGTTGAGGCGATGTATGATAATACGATCTATGGCCGTGAGGCAGGTAAATGGGTTGAGGTAAAAGGGGTGAACTGACCTCCCCCGGCCCCTCCTTGAAATAAGGAGGGGAGTGGTTCAGTGCGAGAGTATGGAGATTCTTCGCTTCGTTACACTTCGCTCTGAATGACGGTTACCGATGCAGTTTCGGTAAGCGTCATTCAGAAGGAGGACGATAGGACGACTGAAGAATCCCCAAAATACTGGGTGAGCCCCCATCCAAACCTTCCCCCATGGGGGAAGGCTTAGCAGACTGCCAGAGTGGATATTATCAGTTAAATCTGGCAGTTAGTAGTGCTCCTCTCCTTGCCTTAGGTTTGACTGATATAAATAAAAGAAGAACTTGAGTTAGAGATCAAGAAAGGGAAAGATGAACCAGCTCTCCGTGCAAGTGAAGGCTTATCTCTCTATTCGGAATCTTTCCCTTTTTATGAGCGTGA
>JABXIP010000362.1 GCA_013373005.1 Cytophagia bacterium
AACCAAAACGGGGTATCCCCGGATTGTTGATTGTACATGATTCCTTTAATGCTATCTCCTTTGATTTGCGCTTTACATACCCCTGGCCCTGACCTAAAGCCAATGGTAAAAAAGACTGAATCCGACTTTTGAGAGACCTCTGTAAGGGTAAGAGGTACAGGGATTAAATCCGGCAATACTAAAAGCCCGGATTTCGCATCGAAATCGAATTGTGCTAAGGCCTTTTGAGCCCCTCTTGAAAGGTCGAAAATACCTTCCCACTTGTCTCCTTCCTGAAAAGCCTTGGCTTCACAGCTAAAAAGAAGGATAAATACGATGTAACCGCAATATTTAAATAGTTGTTGGTGCATGACTGATAATTACTCTACTAGTTCAAAATGATCGTTTAATTCTTCGTAAGATTTTAATTCACCTGTTTCGAGCCACTCGATGAATAAGTGGAGGTACATTCCAAGGTTTACAGAATGAGCCTCCCGATAAGCTGTTTCACTCTCCCAACTGCTGATAATGAGCAGATAATGGTGTTTTTGGCTCATGGTTATTTTCACATCCACTATTCCGGGGCACTGCCAGTAATGAGTCAGAAGAGAGCGGCAATACTGGGTTACCAGCTTAATGGTCTTCGGCCTGGCCTCAATTTTCCTAAGGCTCAGGTAGCCTTCCGTTTTTGTTTGGGGAAGCATTTGATGTGTTGAATCGACCCACACCGCTGCTGCCATTGTTGTCATAGATTTTTGGTTTTGTTCCGGCAAACTTAGAGTTCAGATTGATTGGAACTCAGATTTCAACTATTGAAGAGGTTTGACTTTTGAAAAGTCGAACCAAATACTCAATTAGCGGCCTGTTTTAGGTATTCTGAAGGAGTTAGCCCACTGTGCTTTTTGAAGGCTGTGTTGAATGAAGATTTACTATTGAACCCAACTTCGTTGGCAATACCCATGATGGAATATTTGGCATATTTAGGGTCGGCAGCTATTCTGATGAATTCCTCCACCCGATATTGATTGAGCAGTTCGAAGAAGGTTTTATTTAAATCCTTATTGATCAAGGTAGAAAGCACATGTGTGGGCACTTTCAAACGTTCAGCAACATCTGAAGCCTTTAAGTTGGGGTTAATAAATATCTTCTCCGTCTCAAAAAGCGAGAGGAGTTGCTTGATGAGGCCCTGCCTTTTACCTTCATCAATATTTACCGAACTGTATTTGGTCTGGAAATCCGGCAGAAGACTGTCCTTATTCAGGATGGCCTGATAGGCAGCCATATACACAAAAGCCGATGTGGTAAGTGTGAGGGCAAAATTGCCATAAATATTATAGTAGCCTGTTGAAAGGGCTTTGACTATAAAGAAAGACTGAGAAGCCGCCAGAAAGATGAGCAACCAGGTAAGTAGCTTAAGCCAGCCAATCCGTTGCGAGACAGAAATAATCAGATCGTTTTTGGGATTAACCACAGATAGCTTCATCTGCTTTCTAGCCAGAAAAAAATAAACCAGTAAATGCACTATGTACAAACTGTATCGGGTTAAAAATAGAGGCCCTGCGGGTCGGCCATTGGCCACAAATTCATCCAGCAGAACCACAATATCCTCCCTCTCCATACCACGATTCTGCTCAGAGATCAATACCCAGGCCAACAGGTAGGGCACCAGGTGTAAGAGATGTGACCATCTGAACTTGAAGTCTGCCTTAACAATTGAGAGCGTGTATAAATAGAAAAGAGGGCCGAGAAAAAGGGTCATTCCTCGTGTAAACCCTGCAATGCTCTGAATACTTCGGTAGAGATGGCCGGCATACCACAGGTTATTGATGGTAATGGCCAAAACAGTGGCTAACAGTAACATTAAGGCAGTCAGGGCCTTTTTGTTGGTTGGTGGCTTTATCAGGAATAAAACCATCAGAAACAGGCATTGACTTGCCGAACCGATTAAGAGTAAAGACCAAAGATTGAAAACCACAAACCAAAGTTAATCTTTGGAAGCATTTGAAATGCTAAGGAGCAGGTGATAGTTTCAGGATTGGTCCTTTTGAGATCGAGCTTTTGCTTGGTTGTGATCATAGTGGTTGGATTTTTGAGCAGGTAAACAGCCATGGGTGAGAACCCTATATCAGTAGGTTTTAGGAGATTGAATTTTGAGAAGATAAAAATATATAAGGATTCGACAATTCTCTCTTTGCGCTCTCAGCAAACTTAGCGGTTTCACTTTTAACCGCTGAGAACGCAAAGAGCGCAGAGAAGTTAATTACTCATAATTCCTTCTCAATTCTTCTACTCTCTTCTGCATAATAGTGAGCAGCCTGTCTGGTGAAACGATTGTTACTGAGTCTCCAAGCATGGCCAGCCAGCGAGAGAAGTATCCCAGGTGTGGCACCAGGAATTTCATTTCTACAGCATCACCTTTTTTCTGCTCACTTACAAAACCCTGATAGTACTTCTGGTTCACGATGTATCGGGCAGCTTCTCCTTTTATTTGCACAATTACTTCTTCCAACTCACCTCCGTAGGTCAGTCGCTTGATGAATTCTTCATAAGGTTCTCTGGGTTCAAAATGACAGTCCGTGATTTCCAGCTTCACCAGCCTGTCCACTCTGAAGTCGCGAGGTCCTTGTCGTAAAAGACAATAGGCCAGTAAATGCCAACTGCTACCATAATAAACCAATCCCATAGGTTCTACCTGGCGCTCAGTCATATCTCCACTGTGGTTGGAGTAGTATTTGAACTGCAGCACTTTCTGCTCAACCATTGCCTTCTGAATGGTAGCCATAAAGTTATTCGGAAACTGGTCATCGACTTGAATTGGCGGTTGATTCACTCTTATTTGCTCCTCTAGTTTTTCCAGTCCATCCTTTTGAGCCGATTTGAGCACTGATTTAATTTTCAGCATAGCTCCTGAAAAATGCTCCTTGATAGACTTGTCGGTTTGACCTTCTATGAGTTTAGCGCCCAACACCAGCGCATTGGCTTCCTCCTCGCTAAACATAACCGGAGGCAGATGGTAGCCATCCATAATGAAGTAACCCTTTCCAGCCTCTGCACCAATAGGCACTCCTGCTTCTTCCAAAGCTCTTACATCTCTATAGACTGTTCTAAGGCTAATATCAAAATGGTTGGCAATTTCTTGAGCAGTGATCAGCTTCTTGGTCTGAAGCTGAATGAGCATGGCAGTGAGGCGGTCTATTCGGTTCATTGAATGGGGAAGTTAAAAACTTAGAACGTCATGCCGGAAAAATAGTCCATAAATTCCAGAATGGACTATTTTATCCGGCATCTCATTTATAGGCATTTCCCATCTGGTATCTGGTCATTGGTATTAGGTTGACTCACCCCTGACAGCTGCGCTGTCTTTCCCCTCTCTTTGAAGAGAGGGGAGAAGATGCTTGAGTTGGAGATCCCGGATATTTTTCTTCACTTAAAATGTAAGAAGAAAAATTCCGGAATGACAGTAGCCAAATAATCCTTATCATTGCGGCATGTGGTTAGATCACCTGATCTTGTTTGTTGGCTGGTTGTTATTCTATGGAATACATAGTGCTCTGGCGACTGAAAGGGTTAAGTCTGCAATTGGAATCAGCGCGAGAACTTACCGCTTGCTTTACAATTTGATCAGTACGGTTCTATTTTTTGGAATGCTTTTGTTGGGGGCTATAATTTACAGTGTGCTGCTTTTTCCACCCTCACCATTTTCTAATTACACAGGACTCATGCTGGCAGCCATTGGGCTATTTGTGATTAAAAGAGCTTTCAGAAATTATAGTACCAGAGCCTTTCTGGGTTTTAAAAGAGACTTGAGTGAGGGTTTAAAAACAACAGGAGTTCAGGCGAAAATACGCCACCCGCTTTACACAGGTACTCTTCTTGTTGTTGTGGGCTACGTATTCTTTAACCCACAGCTTACAAGCCTGACCATTTTGGCAGCCTTGTTGGTTTACCTGCCATTTGGTATTAGATGGGAAGAAAAAAAGTTAATTAAAATGTATGGAGAAGAATATGTGGAATATAGAAATAGTGTTCCTGCATTGTTTCCATCGTTGAACCTTAAAAAGAATTCGGTTTGATGGTTAAAATTGCCACTTGGGCAGCCATGTTGGGATTAATCGTAGTATTGCTAGGAATACTTAGCAGGTTCGGAAACTTCATTACCATAAACCAGAGAACAGGCTGTTTTATTATTGGCTTTTCATTGATGCTACTTGGCACCATTTGGAAAGTAGTTTTGGAAATGAATGAAAGAGAACACTGACTACTCTTCTTCGTCAGCGCCACCTTTTATTTCATCAAGATCGTCCCTATCTCTCAATTTTTTATCATCGACTTTTTTGTTCAAAAACTCATTGATTTTATCGATAGGAAGGGTCTTGCTTATTTCACCAAATGAATCGATGTTCAATTCAAGGCCATCTAATTCCTTGGCTACTCTTGGTTTCTCCTGTTCTTTCTTCTTTGCCATAATGAATAGTTTAGTTCAATACTTCAGAAGCCTTTTTAATTCTTTCGAAGGTCTCATCAGCACCTAAAATCTCTACAATTTCCATCAGATCCGGTCCTCCGGCCTGACCAGTAAGAGCCAACCTCAATGCCGGCATTACTCTGCCAATCGGCATTTCATCTCTTTCTAATACTTCTGTAAGCAGTTCCTTCACCGAATCCTTATTGTATGAAGATTTTTCCTTCAGTTCGGTAGCAAACTCAAGTAGCTTAGCAGAGGCTTCTTCATTCCATTTCTTTCTCGCAACCTTCTCGTCATATTCTGAAGGTGCCTCAAAATAGAATTTACCGGCTTCCGGCATCTCCTGTATGAAAGTTACTCTTTCTTTTAACGAAAGTGCAATGGCTTTAGCTTTTGCCCTGTCAATATCTGCATCGATAAGAGCCATAAATTGATCAGTAATTTCCTCATCACTCATGAATTTGAGGTATTGCTGGTTGAACCACTTGGCCTTTTCAATATCGAATTTCGCTCCTGCTTTGTTGATCTTGTCTAAACTGAAAGCATCAATCAAATCATCAATGGAAAACAGTTCCTTCTCACCTCCCGGGTTCCAGCCCAAGAGTGCCAGAAAATTAATGAAGGCATCGGGCAAATAACCAGCCTCTTTAAACCCTACCGAAAGCTCTCCAGATACAGGGTCTGTCCAGTTAAGCGGGAAGATTGGAAAACCTAATTGATCTGCTGCTCTTTTACTCAGTTTACCATTTCCATCGGGCTTGAGCAGAAGCGGTAAATGAGCAAATTCAGGCGCCTTCCAACCGAAACTCTCATATAGATATATATGAAGTGGTGCAGAAGGCAACCACTCTTCTCCACGAATCACATGGGTAATTTCCATGAGGTGGTCATCCACAATATTAGCCATGTGGTAAGTAGGCATTCCATCAGACTTCATCAGAATTTTGTCGTCCAAAGTAGCAGTATTTACTACCACCCAACCTCTCACAATATCTTTAAATCTTATATCCTCATTACGAGGGAGTTTGATTCTAATTACATAAGGCTCTCCAGCATCAATTTTTGCCTGAGTCTCTTCTGCAGAAAGGGTCAATGAGTTAGACATCTGCATGCGAGTAACAGCATTGTACTGAGGATTAGCCACCCTAGCTTCCTTGAGCCTATCGCGCATGGCACCTAACTCTTCAGGCGTATCAAAAGCATAGTATGCTCTTCCCTCATCAAGCAGCTGCTGAGCGTATTTTTTATAGATATCCTTTCTCTCAGACTGTCTGTAAGGGCCATAATTCCCTCCATTACTCACTCCTTCGTCAGGAGTAATTCCAGCCCATTTCAAAGATTGTTCAATGTATTCTTCCGCCCCAACAACAAATCTGGTCTGATCTGTATCCTCAATTCTGAGAATAAAGGTTCCTTTATTCTTTTTGGCAAAAAGATAGTTATACAAAGCCGTTCGGACTCCTCCAATATGTAAAGCTCCCGTTGGACTTGGGGCAAAACGTACTCTTACGCTCATGGTCTTTTGTAATTAGGCCGCAAATATATAAAGTCTAGAAGCAAGAAAAGACTCAGACCTTAAAGATCGACTGCAATACAGGAAATCTCTACGTTAACATCCTTCGGAAGCCGAGCTACTTCAACAGTTTCTCTTGCCGGTGGATCTGCCTTGAAATACTGACCATAAGCCTCATTGATGGTGGCAAACTGATTCATATCCTTAATGAATATGCTGCACTTTACTACATTTTTGAAGGTCATTCCGGCTTCAGAAAGAATGGCCTCTAAATTCTTCATCACCTGATGAGTCTCCTCAGTAATATTTTCATTGATCATTTCACCAGTTACCTGATCGAATGGAATTTGTCCTGAAACAAATAATATATTCCCTGCTTTGACTGCCTGACTGTATGGCCCAATAGGTGCTGGAGCCTGATCGCTAACAATGATCTTTTTCGACATATTCGTTTAGTTTTATAGAATCTATACTTTTGTCACAAATTAGGAATTTATGAACATTCTTGTGGTAGGGTCTCATGCCGAATTCAATGAGTTTGAACAAAAGTTTGGTCAGACACATAAACTTCAGCATATAGCGAGTCCGGAATTAATCGAAGACTTTCATGATGTTGATGTGGCTTTCGATTTTAGCCTGGCCGATCAGCCTGAATATTTTGAGATATATGCGGCTGTAGAAGGATTGAATGTTTTCATCAATTCCCCCAAAATCTCACTTGCCGAGCTTTCCTTCTACCAAGATGACATTGAATGCAATCTCTTCGGGTTTAATGGATTGCCTACATTCCTTAATCGAGAGATTCTCGAGGTTTCCAGCCTGAATAATGATGAAGCGCTAAAGTCGATTTGTAATGATCTGGGCACCGACTTTGAAATTGTCAAAGATAGAGTCGGTATGGTTACTCCAAGAGTCATTTTCATGATTATCAATGAAGCTTTCTACACTGTTCAAGAAGGCACAGCCACCAAAGAAGATATTGATAAGGGAATGAAGCTTGGCACGAACTACCCTTTCGGACCTTTTGAATGGGCAGAAAGAATTGGGCTTAACCACATTTATGAAACCCTGGAGGCTATTTATGAGGACACAAAAGAAGAGCGGTACAAAATCTGCCCGCTCCTCAAACGTGAATATCTTTTATCAAACTGATTACTCTACCGTAACTGACTTAGCCAAGTTTCTTGGTTGATCTACGTTACATCCGCGCATCACAGCAATGTGATAGGAAAGAAGTTGTAATGGCACAACTGAAATCAAAGGCATCAATGCCTCGTGAGCCGCTGGCACCTCAATGATGTGATCTGCCATTCCTGCAATATCTGTATCACCTTCAGTAACTACTGCTATTACCTGACCCTTTCGAGCTTTCACTTCCTGAATATTGGAAACGATTTTCTCGTATGAACTATCCTTTGTAGCAATGAATATTACTGGCATGTTCTCATCAATCAAGGCAATTGGACCATGCTTCATTTCTGCTGCCGGGTATCCTTCTGCATGGATATAAGAAATTTCTTTAAGTTTCAAAGCGCCTTCCAGAGCTACTGGGAAGTTATATCCTCTTCCTAAATAAAGGCAGTTATTTGAATCCTTATACTTCTCCGCAATGATCTCAATTTGAGCATTCAGATCAAGACACTTAGCCACTTTATCAGGAATTGCTTCCAGCTCTACCAATAAGTTTCTATAAACACTCTCTTTCAAAGTGCCTTTCTTATCGGCAATCATCAGAGCCATCATGGTCAATACTGAAATCTGAGCAGTAAAGGCTTTTGTACTCGCTACTCCAATCTCCGGGCCTGCATGGGTATAACTACCCGCATGAGTTGCACGAGGAATTGAGCTCCCCACAACATTACAAACACCTAGAATAGTAGCTCCCTTACTTTTTGCCAACTCAATAGCTGCCAGTGTATCGGCTGTCTCTCCAGATTGAGAAATAGCAATCACTACATCCTTTTCACCGACAACAGGGTTTCTGTACCTGAATTCTGACGCATATTCTACTTCTACCGGAATTCTGCAGAACTCTTCGAAAATGTATTCTGCTACCAA
>JABXIP010000227.1 GCA_013373005.1 Cytophagia bacterium
GCCCGTGTACCGGTGGTGACTGGCCGATACGTGGATAAACTGATGGGTCTAGGTCAGGTAATTGAAGATGACTATGCTACCAAGGTATATGACCTAATTGGTTTCATCAACGAGCATAAATTCTGGACGATGCAGATTGGCCAGATCGATATCAGCAGCAAAGGGTATGTAGTAATGTATCCTCAGGTAGGAGATCAGAGGCTGGAATTTGGCTATGCTGAAGACATCGACAAGAAGTTTAAGAAGCTTGAAATTTTCTTCAAGCAGATTATGCCAACCAAAGGTTGGAACACCTATGAAAGGGTGAATGTAGAGTACAAGGATCAAATAATTTGTGAATAATCAACGCCATGCAACACAACAAAATAGTAGTAGGACTCGACATTGGAACAACTAAGATTTGCGCCATTGTCGGTACCAAGAATGAGTACGGGAAGCTCGAAGTCTTGGGAATGGGTAAAGCCGTTTCAGACGGTGTAATCCGTGGAATAGTGACCAATATTGACAAAACCATCATTGCCATTGAAAAGGCGATTGCTGAGGCGAGTGAGCAATCGGGCATCGAAATCAATGTGGTAAACGTAGGTATTGCCGGTCAGCATATTAAGAGTTCAATCCACCATGGTAGCATTACCAGAGATAGGGTTGACGATGAAATTACAGTTGAGGACATCAACAGACTTACCAACGATATCCATAAAATCGTTATGCCTCCGGGCTGTGAGATTATTCATGTAATGCCGCAAGACTACATTGTGGATTATGAAGATGGTATCAAAGATCCTGTGGGCATGTCTGGTGTTAAGCTAGAGGCTGATTACCATGTAATCACGGCTCAGACTAATGCCATTAGAAATATC
Source organism: Cytophagia bacterium (assembly GCA_013373005.1). Lineage (GTDB taxonomy): Bacteria > Bacteroidota > Bacteroidia > Cytophagales > Cyclobacteriaceae > Roseivirga. The sequence continues at coordinate 861 of JABXIP010000227.1, forward strand.
AATAAGTGTGTTAAGCGTGGTGGCTTAGAAATAGAACATCTTATCCTGGAGCCTTTGGCTTCTAGCCTTTCAGTACTCAGCGATGAGGAGAAAGAAGCAGGCGTTTGCCTGGTAGATATTGGTGGTGGTACTACTGACATTGCCATTTTCCATGATAGCATCATTCGTCACACGGCAGTCATTCCTTTCGGTGGAAATATCATTACTACGGATATCAAAGAAGGGCTAAAAGTGATGCAGAATCAGGCGGAGTTGCTGAAGACTAAGTTTGGTAAAGCCATTGCTGAAGAGGCCAATCCAAATGAGATTGTATCTATCCCGGGCTTGAGAAACAGACCTCCAAAGGAGATTTCAATCCGTAATCTGGCGCATATTATTGAAGCTAGAATGGAAGAGATTATTGAGCTGGTTCATGCTGAAATTATCACTTCTGGTTATGCGAATAAGTTGGCAGGTGGTATTGTGATCACAGGTGGTGGTTCTATGCTGGCCTATGTTCAGCAATTGTTCGAGTACATGACAGGCATGGATGCTAGAATTGGCTACCCTAACGAGCACTTGGGTAAGTCGAAAATTGAAGCCATTAAGAGCCCAATGTATGCTACTACTGTTGGTTTAGTGCTTTCAGGCTTTAGAGCTATCGATGAGAGAGAAAACCGCTACAACGAGAATAAAGCAGCGGGTTCAGGAATGAAGAAAGGCTCTAAAGAACATAAAAAAGGAGCTGAGTTTTTCAGCAAGCTAATAGATAAGACTAAAGGCCTTTTGATGGATGATTTCCATGATAAAGGGGAATACTAGCACGAAGCTAGGAGCATGAGGCGGGAAGCAGATGGCTTCCCAGTATATTCTTGAAATCAAACAGACACACACAAAATGAGCTTTAGGTTTGAGCGAATGAAAATTTGGATTGAAGCGATGGACTTAGGTGAGGAGATTAATACTCTTTCTTACAAGTTTCCTGATCGGGAAAAGTTCAATCTCTCTAGTCAGATTACAAGAGCGATAGATTCGGTTGCTCTGAATATTTCAGAGGGATCCATTGGTCAATCAGACGCAGAGTTCAGTAGATTTTTAGGTTACTCTGTAAGATCAATTGCAGAGGTTGTGACTTGTCTTTATAAAGCAAGGAACCGGAGTTATTTAACTGAGGATGAATTTACAGTCAATTATGACAGGTGTTTCAACCTCTTGAACATGATAGTTGGATTTAGAAAAAGATTAAAATAACTGCTGTGAGCTTCAAGCTTCAAGCTTCTGGCTCCCAGCACAAAACATAACGACATGGCAGACTCATATATGTTTGAACTTCCAAAGCACCACAAATCGATCATTAAGGTGATTGGTGTTGGCGGTGGCGGAAGCAACGCAGTAAATCACATGTTTAATCAAGGTATTAAAGATGTGGAATTCGTAGTGTGCAATACAGATGCACAGGCTTTGAAAAGCAGCCCTGTTCCAAACAGGTTGCAATTGGGTATGGGCCTTACCGAAGGACTCGGTGCAGGTGCCAATCCTGACATTGGTAAGAATGCGGCAATTGAGAGTAAGGAGGAAATCAGATCCATGCTTTCGGACGATACCAAAATGGTGTTCATCACAGCCGGAATGGGTGGTGGTACCGGAACTGGTGCGGCTCCAATCATCGCAAAAATTGCGAGAGATATGGATTTGCTGACGGTGGGTATTGTGACCGCTCCATTCAGTTTTGAAGGCAAGAAAAAGACAGAAGCCGCTAATAGAGGAATTGCAGAATTGAAAGAAAACTGCGATACCGTATTGGTGATTCTAAATGATAAACTTCGTGAAGTTCACGGTAACCTTCCGATAAGCAAAGCTTTCGGTGAGGCGGACAATATTTTGACCACAGCGGCCAAAGGTATTGCAGAGATCATTACCGTTCCTGGTTACGTGAACGTGGACTTTATGGATGTTCAGACAGTAATGAAGGGTGCAGGAGCAGCCGTGATGGGCTCAGCTACTGCCGATGGTGAAGGCAGAGCACTACGTGCTGCCGAGATGGCGATTTCCTCACCTCTGTTGAACAACAAAGACATCAACGGTGCAACAAAAATTCTCCTTTCCATTATTTCCGGAGAAGAGGCCGAGTTGCAAATGGATGAACTCACAGAGATTACAGAATACATTCAAGAAAAAGCTGGCGATGATGCAGAGGTTATATTCGGGCATGGCATTGATCCTAATCACGGCCAAAACATCAGCGTGACAGTAATTGCAACAGGTTTTGAGGCTCCAGAATTGAAGGCTAAACCTCTTGAATCGACTAAAAAGGTTATTGATCTTGAGAGCAATCGAGAGATCGACCAGAGAGAAGATAGCTCTCTTTCATCTAAACACTCCCAACCTACCCTTTTCGATTCATCTGTTGAAGCTCCAAAAGAGGAGCCTCAACCTGAAGTAAATTCATCTGATGAGGATGAGGAAGATGATATGCCGGCTGGCTATTCTTTCCTTTCCAAACTGGCTCGAAAGTATGAGATTGAGGAGTACTCTCCTCGTGCTGAGAGAGATGATGAGATTGAAGAGAGAAACCAGTCATTAGACAATGATTTCTACGATGAGAAGAATAAGAATTTCCTCGAAATGAAGCGTCAAAAGCTCCAAGAGCAGGCGCGTATGAGGGAGGAAAGACTAAGAGGTTCTTCTAATCATGGAATGAATAATGATGACTTTAAAGAGAAGCTTGAGATTCCGGCATATCAGAGAAGACAGGTGAGATTGAATGAAAACTCTCCTTCTTCAGAAAGGAATATTTCAAGATATAACCTGAACGATGATGACGAGATTATGGGAGACAATAAGTTTCTCCATGACAATGTTGACTAAGGAATCATAGATTTCGACTCAATCGATGATTGAGATATTCGAATAAAGACAGCCTACTGCCATGGGCTGTCTTTTTTAATATTTAGCCCACGCTAAATATCATCCACTAAACACCATTTGTGATACGTAGCCAAATGCTCTCCTAATTTAGGGGAGCTGTCCGTAGGACTGAGGGGTTGAGGGGTCAGAATTTAACGAGCTTCTCAGCCTGCTGATGTAGCAAAGTATTGTAGAGAGTGTTGGTAATTTTTTCGCCATCCCAGTGCTTTTCTATACCAGCCAATTTGGGTTTAACGGCTAGTACGTGAAGTCCCAGATAATTGAAAATATCAGTGAGGTGAGACATGGCCATTACACCACCTTGCACACCTGAAGAAACTCCAATTAATGCTCCTTTTTTATCGCGAACGCCTTGAGGATATTTGAGTCCATCGATAAATGCCTTCAAAACGCCCGGGAAAGAACCATTGTATTCAGGTACAACGAAAACAAGCTTTTCAGCAGATTGAACGCGTTCTCTTAAATCGTTGAATTTGTCGTTGTCACCGTTATTGTCGTAAAGGGCGGTACCCGTAAAATTGGCAGGGAGCTCAACAAGGTCAACCATATCAATTGGGCCAGTATAATACTGCTCAAGGATGGATTTATAGTAATGAGCAATTTTGGTGCTCATTGAGTTCTCTCGATTCGTTCCAACTACAATGGTTATCATCTTCTTCCTTTCCTTTGCAAACTTAATTCATTCAGCTAATTGGCCGACTTTCAGCTGCATTATTATTTATGTACGTACATCTAAATCGATTTGAGAATAAAAAGTTCACAAGGGGATCGTCATTCAGGAATTTTTCTTCCCAATTTACTGAGGGAAGAAAAATATCCGGAATCTCATTATTTGTCGTATTTGCGATATCTGTTAAAGAATAAGCCACTAAATTCACCCTCATGACTTACACAGAAAAGGTTCATCAATCAGTTCAGTTTATTCAATCCAAAACCAATTTCACTCCGCAATTCGGAATTATTCTTGGAACGGGCCTGGGTGCTTTGGTAGATGAAATTGATGTCATCGATGAAATCCCTTATGACCAGATACCCAATTTCCCGGTTTCTACGGTAGAGAGTCACAAGGGTAAATTGATCTTCGGAGAGCTAGCCGGAAAGAAGGTAGTAGCCATGCAAGGGCGCTTCCATTTCTATGAAGGCTACAACATGAAAGAAGTGACTTTCCCTGTAAGAGTGATGAAGCTGCTAGGCATTGAAAAACTGTTTATCTCCAATGCAGCAGGAGGGGTAAA
>JABXIP010000385.1 GCA_013373005.1 Cytophagia bacterium
AGCATCTTGATTTCGGCTTCCATGGTAAGGCCATATCCACTTTTAATCTCAATGGCACCGGTTCCTGATTGAATTACTTCTTGAAGTCTAAGAGCAGCTCTTTCGGTTAATTCTTCAAGGCTCATTTGCTGAAGCTTTCTGGCTGAATTCAGAATTCCACCACCGGCATCGGCAATAGACTGATAGTCCATTCCTTTGATTTTCATGACAAACTCTTCATCGCGATCTTCTGCAAAAACAAGGTGAGTGTGAGAGTCTACAAAAGTTGGCGCAACCATTCTGCCTTTGAGGTCTATTACTTCTTGCTCTTCACCAGCTTGAAAGTTGTCCATCGACCCAAAGTCTGAGATAAGACCATCCTCAACGCGCAACCAGGCATTTTCCAGCTCGGGTACATCAGCCATCATAGCTCCGCGAAGGATGTTTACTCCTGCCTCTCTTACCTGTATGAGATGTCCAATATTGATAAAGGTTTTTGTCATGGTAGGGTTCAGATTAGTTATTTCTTTAGCTTTTTGTTTTCAGAAGATTGAATAATTGCTTTCTGTTTTGTGGCAGAGTTAAGTTCTTTCATGTTCTTATGGGTGACTACTTTCTTACCAGTTTCGATTTCAATTTTTTCTAATGCTTCCTTGGTTATCTTTCCAGCAATGTGGATTTGATTTTGGGTTTCAACAAAACCTTGTGCCTCAGATTTGTCAATAAGCTCTCTTGCGGCAGTTTCACTAAAAAGAGTGGTAGCCAATTCCATAGGAGTCATGTTGTCTCTGAGGCTTTCTTTGGAAGTCAATCCTTTATGTACTTTGTATTCTTTGGCGGTAAATCCGGACCAAGACTTATACATTTCGTTGGTCAATACTGCGTACTCAAAACCCGGCTTAATTCCTCTTTCTTTAAGTGAATCTGTGAAACTTATTCTTGTGTCAATTCCTGCAATTCTGGTTTGAACCCATTCTGGTGAGTATCCCTTTTGAAGGTAATATCCTTTTGCTCTTTCAATGGCTTTAGCTGGCTGTTCAATTTCATCGATTCGCTCTGCTCCAACTTTAGCTAGCCATCTTTTAAATGGTTCTGCTTTTTTTGAAGGGACAGATTGAATAATCCTCAAAATGCCCTCATTATCTGCACAGTCTGTTAGATATTTTTTGCCATCATTGGCAAGTAGTTTCAGTTGTACACAATTTGTGGACAACTCAATTCCGTGCTTTAATTCTCTTTTTTTAAGTGTGCTCCAGTAGTTTCTAGGATTAGAGCTTGAGGTGAGTGCCGCGACTACATCTACTACTGAATAGTACCATTCGTCACCTACCTGAATCCTGCGGATTTCACTATCTTCAAAAATTGCTAGCTTATTGGATTCTACTGGTTTTGCCAAATCTGATTTCTTAGCCATAAAAAATGCTTGATGTGTATATTGGGTAAAATTGTCAATATCAATTTAAAGCTTTCTTTAGTTATTGCGAAATCAAAAAAGACTGTCCAATATCCGTTGATCCACCAAATTAGGTTGAGTTACTTTTAGCTTAGGTTCAGATTGCATGGCTCTTTCAATAGTGCTCATAGCATGCGGATTTCTGGCCCAGTTTCTTCTAGCAATACCATTGTTTACGTCCCAGAAAAGCATACTTTTTAGCTTTTCATCAGCTTCCGTTGAACCATCTAACAGCATGCCAAAACCTCCATTCACTACCTCACCCCAGCCAACGCCACCACCGTTGTGCAGCGAAACCCAGGTGGCACCTCTAAAGGCATCACCTACAAAGTTCTGGACTGCCATATCTGCGGTGAACTGTGAGCCATCATAAATATTCGATGTCTCTCTGTAGGGTGAATCAGTGCCGGAAACATCATGATGATCTCGGCCTAAGACTACAGGGCCAATTTCTCCATTGCGAATGGCTTCATTGAATGCTGAGGCAATACGCATTCGACCTTCAGAATCGGCATAAAGAATTCTGGCTTGCGAACCGACAACCAATTTATTTTCCTTGGCTTCTTTAACCCAGTGAAGATTATCAGACAATTGAGGTTTAATTTCCTCGGGTGCTTCATCCAGCATTTGCTGAATTACCTGAGCTGCGATGCTATCGGTTTTATCGAGATCCTCCGGGTTTCCAGAACTACAGACCCAACGGAAAGGCCCGAAGCCATAATCGAAGCAAAGTGGACCCATAATATCCTGAACATAGCTTGGGTACTTAAAATCTCTGCCATTTTCGGCCATAATATCGGCTCCGGCACGACTTGCTTCCAAGAGGAAGGCATTACCATAATCGAAGAAATAGGTTCCTTGAGCAGTGTGCTTGTTAATGGCTGCAGCATGTCTTCTCAAGGTAGCATAAACAGCTTCTTTAAAGGTATTCGGGTCACTTGCCATTAGGTTATTGGCTTCCTCGTAACTCATGTCTGCAGGATAGTACCCACCCGCAAACGGATTGTGCAGTGATGTTTGGTCAGAGCCTATGTCTATTTTGATACCTGCTTGCTCAAAGGTTTCCCATACCTCTACAATATTGCCTATATAAGCGAAGGATGTGTTTTCCCCTAGGGCAATAGCTTCTCTAACCTCAATAATCAGGTCGGCAATGTCCTCAATGACAACATCTACCCAGCCTTGTTCATGTCGCTTGTAGGCTGCTTTAGGATTTACTTCTGCAGTTACTGAAATCAGTCCGGCAATTTTGGCTGCTTTGGGTTGAGCACCACTCATGCCTCCTAAACCGGAAGTCACAAATAGCAACCCGCCAAAGTTGCCGTCAGGTCTTTTCATTCTGGCCGCATTTAAGACGGTAATGGTTGTGCCATGCACAATTCCTTGCGGACCGATATACATATATGATCCGGCAGTCATTTGGCCATATTGAGTTACTCCCAATGCATTGAACTTCTCCCAATCGTCCGGCTTGGAGTAGTTGGGAATCATCATGCCGTTTGTTACTACTACTCTTGGAGCATTTTTGGAGGAAGGGAAAAGGCCCATGGGATGGCCTGAATACATCACCAAGGTTTGCTCATCCGTCATTTCGGCCAGATATTTCATGCACAGGCAATATTGAGCCCAGTTCTGAAATACGGCTCCATTTCCACCGTAGGTGATCAGCTCATATGGGTGCTGAGCCACTTTATGGTCGAGGTTGTTCTGAATCATGAGCATTATGGCTTTGGCTTGCTCAGACTTTCCCGGGTATTCTTCAATGCTCCTTGCGAAGACTTCGTTTTGTGGCATGAACCTGTACATATAGATTCTACCCAAAGAATTCAGCTCATCCAAAAACTCATTCGCAAGTTCCCGATGCCACTCCTTAGGGAAATATCTCAATGCATTCCTCAGCGCCAATTTTTTCTCTTCAGCCGAAAGAATCTCTTTTCTTCTAGGTGCCCTGTTGACTTTTGGGTTCAGGTCAGGCACACTTGGTAACTTTGAGGGAATTCCCTCTTGTATCTCTTCTTGAAAAGTCATTATTCAGGGTTTAATACTGTTCAAATTCGGTTTCAAAAGGACTGACAGATCCTTCAGTTTCTGCTTTAGCAATAACACTCAGCTTTCTTTCGCAGATGATAGCATGTGCCTTTTGAATGTCGTCTGCAAACACTCTGTCGGCTGCGGCATGGTCTATTTTTGTGCGAACATAAGCATGGCAGGCTTCCAGTGCTGGGCTAGATTTCAAAGGTTTTCGGAAGTCGAAGGCCTGAGCAGCACAGAGTAGTTCAATCGCTAAAATTTGCTCCAGATTGCCAATGATCTGCAATGCTTTTCTTCCACTTATAGAGCCCATACTCACATGATCTTCTTGCCCTAACGAGGTTGGAATCGAGTCGGCACTGGCCGGGAAACAAAGACTTTTGTTTTCAGAAGCCAAGGCGGCAGAGGTGTATTGGGGAAGCATAAAACCGGAGTTAATACCAGTGTCATTCATTAAAAGTGTTGGTAGTCCTTCTACTTTTCCTTCTAAAGAAAGATAAATTCTTCGGTCTGAGATATTGCCGATTTCAGAAGCGGCAAGAGCAGCATAATCGAGCGGTAATGCCATCGGCTGGCCATGGAAGTTTCCTCCGCTGATGGTTTCTTCTGCGCTCAGAATAATCGGGTTGTCGGTCACGGAATTGAGCTCTACTTCCAGCAGCTCCTTCAAATGCAACCACGCGTTTCTTGAGGTGCCATGAACTTGCGGAATACATCTCAACGAGTAAGGGTCCTGTACTCTTTCACAATTGATGTGCGAGTTCAGAATCTCCGAACCTTCCAGAAATGTTCTTACCCTGTGAGCTACGTGTTGATTCCCCTTATATGGTCTGATTTCGTGTAGCTTTGGAGTGAATGGCTTTGCACTTCCCATCAAGGCTTCAATCATCATTGCTCCAATAATATCTGCATGGCTCAGGCAGTTGTGCAGTTTGTCCACTACCATTACCGCGTGAGCTGCTATGAACTGTGTTCCGTTGATCAAGGCTAGACCTTCTTTCGGACCTAGAGCAATGGAATCTAAACCGGTTTTTTCGAAGAGCTTCTCGGTGGCAATTCTTTCGCCTTCGAAGACTACTTCACCCAAACCGATTAATGGGAGGAAGAGGTGAGCCAGGGGAGCCAAGTCGCCAGAAGCACCAACTGATCCCTGCTCAGGTACAATTGGAATGGCATCATGATCGATGTGCCAGATAATGCGCTCCAGTGTGCTCAATTGAATACCTGAAAATCCTTGTGCCAGGGAGTGAACCTTTAAGATCATCATCAGCTTGGCGATGGTGTTTTCAATGGGCTTACCAACACCTACACTATGACTTTTCAGAATATTGTATTGAAGTTCTTTGGTGTCCTTGGCCGAGATTTTTGTCGTGCAGAGTGGTCCAAACCCGGTATTGATTCCATACACTGTATCGTTACCGGCTACAATTTCTTCAACAGCCTGAGTGCTGTCTTTGATCTGCTTGATAGATGCTTCTGATAGAATGCCCTTGATTTCTCCCTTTGCAATCCTTAATGCCTTTTCGGCAGAAAGTAAGTCGATGCCATAACTGAAGTTTTCCATAATTTCCCTTTAACTCATCATCTCAAAAGCCTCTCAGCCGTCAATCCCGTGAATACCTACCGGCCTTGGTGCAAGTTCCTGGAGATTCCTGCCTGCCCGTGAATGACATACTGCTTGTGGACTTTTAAGATTGATATCAGTTTCAATCAAAATTACTTCCTTCATTTAATTCTTAAAAATGAGTTATTATTATTGAATAATAACTAAAAGTAATTAATGGAATTAAGGCATTTGAGGTATTTCACGGCTCTAGGGAAGGAGCTTCACTTCGCCAAAGCAGCTGATAAGCTTTTTATTACCCAACCAGCTCTGAGTAAGCAGGTTCAGCAGTTGGAAGATGAACTAGGAGTTCGATTGCTGGAACGAACTAAGAGAAATGTGAAGCTCACGGAAGCAGGTAAATACTTTCTGAATGAGGCTGAGTTTATCATCAATCATTTGGAGCAGGTAGTGGAGGCAGCAAGGAGAAAAGCCGAGGGTGAAGAAGGAGAGGTGCGGATAGGTTTTGTGGGGTCGGCCATGCAAAATATTATCCCGGATTTGCTGGAGCGGCTGAATCTTAAATTTCCCGGTATTTATACTTCTCTTCAGGAATTGAATAACAAAGATCAGTTAGAGGCTTTGCTTCACGATAAGCTAGATATTGCTTTTGTCAGGCTTGAGAGTGTTCCTCGTGATTTGGAGAAGAGAGTGGTTTTTGAGGACTCTTTCTCTCTGGTGGTTTCCAAAAATCACTCTATTGGGAAAGCCAATTTTAAGAGTCTCGACCAATTCAAAAAAGAACAGTTTATCCTCTTTTCGAATGATTATAGCCAGGAGTATTACGATAACATTATGAGCATTTTTACTGACCATGGGTTTCAGCCAAAGGTCTCGCACCGTTCTGTTCAGGCGAATAGCATTTTTCGATTGGTTGAGAAGGGCTTGGGTGTGGCTATTGTTCCTACGGCTATGCAGGATGGTGTCAATCTGGACATAGAGTTTATTTCACTAGCCGGGTTGCGACAAAGAACTCAATTGATGGCAGTTTGGCATAAGCAAAATCGTAATGAAGCACTTGAGAAATTTTTGGGTTTGCTTTGAAAAGGCTTTGAGGATTTACCAAATATCAAATATCGCATACCATCATTCGAACGAACTGCCTACCTTTGACGTTGACATTACAGAAACAGAATTTTAGAAATACCCCGCTACATGCAGCATTCAGCTTCCGAAAGAATAGAGTTGGCAAAGGAGAAGATCCATGCACTCAAAAAATACGCTCAAGAACATAAGGCAAAAGCCACTATTCAAATCATTACCTCCTTTTTACCATTTATTGGGCTGTGGACTTTGATGTACATCAGTTTGGATTACAGCTATTGGATTACCTTGGGATTGGGCGTTGTGAATGCTTTCTTTCTGGTAAGAATTTTCATTATTCAGCACGATTGTGGTCATCAGTCTTTCCTTAGAAACAGAAAAGCGCAGAAGATTATTGGTTACGTGTGTAGCTACTTTTCTGCCATTCCATTCAACTATTGGTCTAAGTCTCACAATGTTCACCATAAGCACAATGGTCAACTAGAGATGAGAGATATTGGCGATGTGACAACCATGACAGTGGAGGAATTCAAGAAAATGAGCCGTTGGGGTAGGCTGAAGTACAGAGTTTATAGATCGCCAATTGTGATGTTTGTCATTGGTCCGGTTTACTATCTTTTTGTGCACAATAGAATTGCTTTCATTAAGATGCCCATGTTCCAAAAGGCTAAAAAATGGTTGGTACTGAACAACTTCGTCATGCTAGCCATCTTCGTGTTCTTTGGGTTTTTATTGGGTTGGGAGAAATTTCTTTTGGTGCATCTGACCATTCTGGTGCTCTTCTCAATCATCGCTATTTGGTTTTTCTATGTGCAGCATCAGCATGAGTACACTTATAAGCAGTGGATGAAAAATTGGGATTATGTGACATCAGCTTTAAGAGGAAGTACCTATTATAAAGTGCCAAGAATGTTCAATTGGCTCACCGGAAATATTGGTATTCACCATGTGCATCATCTGAACCCCTTTATACCTAATTACAACCTGAAGAAGTGTATTGAAGAGAACCCTTGGTTGAACAAATACACCACAACTATCAACTTCCGTCAGAGTTTGACTTTAATTACCAATAAGCTTTGGGATGAAGCCGAACAGCGCATGATCAGCTTCAGAGAGTTCTACAGAAAGGAGAAAATGCAACCGGTAAGAGTTCGCTCTTAATTGAGAATAAAAGCCCTATGCAGAGCTACCATTTCTTGCTTGTTAAGTTCTGCTTTTAAGGCCTCTGTCTTGTCTCCTCGGTTTCCAACACCTCTGTTGTCAATCCAGAAGTATTCATCATCAGTATATGATTCAACTCCGGCAGCTTTGGCCTGCTCCATTATCTGTTTTTCCTTTTGGTGGAATTCTTCAACCAATTGCTCGAAAGCAGTGCTAGTTTTGGTGTATATGCGCCTCAGTTCATTATTAGCCATAAGCTCTTTGTAGGTTTCCGGATAGTCATTCTTGGCCTTTTGTAGGTATTTAAGACTAAAATATTTGAACTCATAGAAGGCCCAGGAGCTACTGCAGGTATTGCTAATAAAATCCAAATAAGCCTGTATGTCAGTTTTAGCAAGTTCTTGATAATAGGTAAAAGTCTCCATACTAGCTTTGGTTCCGAGGTAGTAGGAATGGAACTCATCCAATAGCCCATAAATGCCCTGAACTTGACTGCCTAAGTTTGACCTTGGGGCGATGTATGGCTTGTATCTGAAGGATTGAAGTTCTTTTGGGATTTCCCGTTTTAACTCGTTGCTATTGAAAATCTCACCATGCTTCACAAGTATGATGTCATCATCGGCATAGTAAAAGGCAGAATATTCATCAGCGAATTCATAGTCCTTTGGAGGTTCATGGCTAAGCAATACATAAGCATAGGCCGAATTAAACTCATGATGGCTTTCATGAATTACGGTATTGAGTGAGCTGATTTTATCAGTTTCAGTCCTTCCTCTAAAATAGTTCTCAGGTTTAAATCCACGTGAGAGCGTTATGGTGATTCCTTTGATTTTATGCTTTGATGGAATGTTCTCTATTATCTTGAGTATTCCTAATGACTCAGGAGTATAGGTTCTCAGATATGAGTAGCACTCTTGTTTGGAGCTTTGCGCAAATACGGAGCAAGACAGAAGGCATAGCATCAAACTGAAAATGTGTCGAAGCATATAAGAAATTGATTGGCTAACACATTAACTTGAAAATCTGGGTTTTAGCATATATGGCAAATAGCTTATTCCGGAATTACGGCAATACACTCCACTTCAACAGCAGCGCCAAGTGCCAAACCTTCCGCTCCCAAGGCTGATCTGGCTGGTTTCTTTCCAGGGAAATATTCCACGTAAACCTTATTGAAATCGCTCCATAAACTAATGTCGTCAATAAAGACCGTTACTTTAACTACATTCTCCATTGAGCTACCACTTGCCTCTAGAACGGTTTTGATGTTTTCCATCACCTGTTTAGCCTCAGCTTCAAGTCCTCCTGGTACCAGTTCCATTTTTCCCGGAACCATACCAACTACACCTGATAGATACAGCATATTATCTACCCGAACAGCATCGCTAAAGGGTAGGCCTAGACTGGCCATTTCTTCTGACTGATAGTGTTCAATTTCCGTTTTGTGAGATTGAGTTTGGCAAGCAGTAAATAAAAGGAGCAGAGCTCCGGCAAAGCAGATAGTCTTATTCATTTTAGTAGGTTGATGCGATAAAAATGATAATTTAGAAAAACACCAATTGGAAACCACCTATGTCTAAATATATCATTACAATCGATGCCGGAACCACCAGCGAGCGAGCTATTATTTTCGATCATAAAGGAGCCATTGTAGACACTTCTCAAAAGGAGTTTGAGCAATTCTATCCTAAGCCGGGTTGGGTGGAACATAGCCCACTTGAGATTTGGGAAACTCAGAAGTTTACTGTGAATGACGTGCTGGAGAAACAAAAAATCAATGCCTCACAAATAGCGGCCATTGGAATTACCAATCAGCGAGAAACTACCATTGTTTGGGATAGAAAAACCGGAAAGTCGATTCATAAGGCGATTGTCTGGCAAGACAGAAGAACAGCGGGTTACTGCGAAGAGCTGAAGTCGAGAAATGTGATGGATAAAATTCAGCAGAAGACCGGACTGTTGATCGATGCTTATTTCTCAGGTTCTAAAATTCGATGGATTTTGGATCATGTAGATGGTGCTCAGGAGCGCGCAGAGAAAGGAGAGTTAGCTTTCGGGACAGTAGATACCTGGTTGCTGTGGAAGCTAACTAATGGAGCTGTTCACGCCACTGATGTGAGTAATGCCAGCAGAACCATGCTTTATAATATTCATGAATTGGATTGGGACGATGAGCTGCTTGAGCTTTTCAATATTCCTAAAAGTATGTTGCCGGAAGTAAAGCAAAGCAGTGAGCTATATGGTCACACTGCTAAGGAGCATTTTGGAGCAGAGATTCCAATTGCAGGGAT
>JABXIP010000319.1 GCA_013373005.1 Cytophagia bacterium
ACTTTCGTCATCGATGGCCCTTTACACAGCCAGCCAAATCGGGTTGCTATTGAGGGAGTCGAAACCCATAATGGTTACGCTTTTGCGAACTTGAAGAATTAGATCAACTGACCTTATAACTATTTCTAATAAATGTCTGAATTAGCAATATTCAATTGGAGTGGAGGAAAAGATAGTGCTTTAGCATTGTACCATACCTTAAGAAATCCTGATTTCAAAGTAAGGAAACTGCTTACATCCATTAATTCTGAAACTGACAGAATATCAATGCATGGAGTAAGGCTGAGCTTGCTGCAGAAGCAGGCAGAACTTATCGGACTGCCACTAAGCCTTCTTTCTCTTCCTGGCGAAATTTCGATGGCTGACTACGACAAACTTATGTCTGATCAGATGAATCAGATAATGAGCGAAGGAATTATGACATCGATTTTTGGTGATATTTTTCTGGAAGATTTGAAGAACTATCGGGAGCAAAGATTATCGGAAGTTGGTCTGAAGGGCTATTTTCCTCTTTGGAAGCGAGACACCGTTGAGCTGGTTCATGAATTCATTGACCTTGGTTTTAGAACAATTGTTGTCTCAGTAGATGGAAGCAAGCTCGACAAATCTTTTGTCGGTAGGGAAATCGATCAGTCCTTTTTAGATGATTTGCCCCCAGGAATTGATCCTTGTGGGGAAAATGGTGAGTTTCATTCATTTGTTTTCGATGGGCCTATTTTCAACAAGCCGGTTCCTTTCCGCAGAGGCGAGGTTGTTGGCAAGGACTACAAGCTCTCAAAAGAAACTGGAGAAACCGTTACCTATTGGTTTCAGGATTTAATCTGAGTTGGTAATTCAATAAGGACATTTTGAAGTCCTTAGAATGGTCCCTTTCAACAACTATTGCGTATATCCGTTAGTTGATAAAACGAAAACGATGCAAGCATATAAATACTCTTTAATAGCTGTTCTGTTCCTGCTTTTTTCATGCTCGGGTGGTAATTCCACTTTTGCCAGCGAAGATTCAGGAAAGCCAGATCATTCTAAATGGACAGAATTGCTCCAAAAACATGTGAATGATAAAGGCTTTGTGAACTACAAAGGCATGATTCAGGATGAGCAGAAATTGAATGCTTATACAGAAGACCTTTCAGGTAATCCACCTCAAGCTAATTGGTCTGAAAATGAGAAACTTGCTTACTGGATTAATGCTTACAATGCTTTTACGGTGAAGCTGATTGTAGATAATTATCCGCTTGAAAGCATTAAAGATTTGAACCCTACCATTGCCATTCCAACCGTAAGTACTGTTTGGACTAAAAAGTGGTTTCAGATAGGAGGAGAAGACTTTAGTCTGGATAAGATAGAGCATAGAATTTTAAGGAAGGATTTTGAAGAACCCCGAATTCACTTTGCTGTCAACTGCGCTTCCTTTTCATGCCCTCCATTAAGAAATGAGGCTTTTGTTGCTGAAAAAGTAAACGAACAATTAGATGAGCAGGCCAGAATATTCATCAATGATGGAGTCAGGAATAAGCTTAGCAAAACCAAAATCGAAATATCTCAAATCTTTAGCTGGTTTAAAGGAGACTTCACCAACGGGCAGAGTTTGATTGAGTTTCTGAACCGGTATTCCAAGGTTAAAATCGATGATACGGCCAAGGTTGATCATATAGATTATGAATGGGCCTTGAACGAATGGAACTGAGTAACAGATTCTTTACTAAAGACCATGCTAACAGGAGCCTTTTTTCGTTATTAATTTCTTATAATTGTAGCTTTCGAAAAGGTCGAAACTGAATATGTATTTAAGGAATTGGCTCAATGCAGCCCTCTTTTTAATAGCTTTCTTTTTACTCACCTCTTTTTCAGCAGGTGACATTACTCCCTCCACTAACCCTTCAGTTTCTGATTCTCCCAGAGGAGTTCAGCTAACGAACAAGTATTCTGATTTACCGGGCTTGAAACCGCTGGACTCTATGGTGAACCGGGTAATGCGAAATCTCCGTTTGGAAGGTGCGACTGTTGCACTGGTAAAGGATGAAAGGTTGGTTTATGCCAAAGGCTTTGGTTATGCCGATAAGGAAGGAAAGGTAAAGGTTGAACCCTATCATCGGTTCAGGATTGGGTCAGTTTCCAAGCTTATTACGGCCATTGCCGTTTTGAAGCTGGTTGATACTGGAAAAATTACTCTAGATGATTACGTTTTTGGTGAAAAGGGCTTACTAAAAGGTAAACCCTACGATAAGGTTTCGAACCGAAATGTATACCAAATCAAAGTGAAGCACCTGCTCAATCACACAGGTGGTTGGAGTCTTATCACCTATGGTGACCCCATGTTCATTCCGCAGAAAATCCACAAAATGGATAAGGTGAGTTACCCGATCGAGTTCGATGACGTGATCAGGTTTGTGCTCACAAGACACCTTCCTTACAGACCGGGAACCCGATTCGATTACTCTAATTTTGGCTATGTACTCTTAGGTCGTGTCATTGAAGAAGTAACAGGCGATGATTACGAGGACTGGGTAATAGATAATATTCTGGAGCCGAACGGTATTGAAAATATGGCCATTGCCGGCAATTTTGAGAAGGATAAGCTCAAGAATGAAGTGAAGTATTATGACTATAGCGTAGACAATCAGCAACTGTCATTTACAGGCTCAGGCAAAATGGTTTATAAGCCTTATGGTGCTGATGACGTGACCATGTTAGGGCCAGCAGGAGGCTGGGTAGCCAATTCGGTAGATCTTATGCGCGTATTGGTGATGGTAGATGGTTATTCAAAGCGTTACAAAGATATCCTTAGCAGCGATCTCATTAAGAAAATGGTGAGCGGAGTAGGCGGAATTAATCAGCCCCTAGGCTGGAGAAGTGTTAGAGGTGAGCATTGGTGGAGAACCGGAACGCTCAGCGGAACTTCTGCTTTGTTGACAAGAGATGAGAAGGGTTATTCATGGGTGATTGTTTCTAATACCACACCAAGAAGAGGTAGCTTTCCGGGTACCAGTCGATGGGCCATTCGTGAGGGAATCAAAATGGTAAAAAGCTGGCCTTCCCATAACCTATTTGAGGTTTCAGAATAACCAAACAAAAAGCCGATTCCGAAAAATCGGAACCGGCTTCAACCAAATTTAACCCCTAAAAAACTGTATTTTTTACTCCGTCATGCGGTAGTACTTATTGTTACCAAAACTGGTAAGATAGTCTGCCTGATTCACCAGGTTTCTCAGTGAAGAATCTGTAGATGGGTCACCTGAAGCTACCAATTCACCTTCGCTGTTGAAAACTTTAACTCCTTCAGGAGCAGTTTCTTCAATTTCGGCTAGAATTGTAGCTTCCAATCCCATCTCTTCATCTTCCATTAAGAAAGCTTCAATCTCTGCAAGTGCTTTTGATTCCATAGCGGAGATTCTTCTTTCTGAACCAGTGTTGTTTTTTGCAGTTGCCTGGAAAAGCGTAACCATCGCTAATAACATGGCAAGTACTGTACTTATAGTTCTGACCTTTCTTCTTGAGTTGTTTTGAGTTTTGACCTTTGGGCTATTCATGACCGTATTTTTTATTTTGTTGTTTTCGTTTTTCAATGTGCCAATTAATAGTCAAGTCGTGTGCCAATAGTTATAAGTAGCTGATAATCAGTGTATAAAATTTAAATGTACGATTTTGAACGAAAAAAGGTGTACGAATACCGTACACCTTGTGATTGAAAATTGTACACTATTTTACTCGTACCTAAGCGATTTAACCGGGTTCATAGTGGCAGAGCGGTAGGTTCTGTAAGAAATAGAAGCCATAGCAACCAATGTGGTGATGGCAAATGCTAATATGAAGATTGCAGGGCTTATGCCGGTACGATAAGCGAAGGTTTCTAGCCAGAAGTTAGCACCAAGAAATCCAAGTGGAGCCGCAATCACGGTTGCAATTAAAATGAACAGCACATATTTCTTAGAAAGTAAGATCATTAAGCTTTCAATGTTGGCTCCAATTACTTTTCTTACCCCAAGCTCTTTGGTCTTTTGTTGCACGATATAGGAGATTAGACTATACAGTCCTAAACTTCCAATGACCAGTGCCAGTATGGCCACAAAGTTGACAAACTTATAAATCAGCTGATCTAACTCGTAATTGGCTGCTAATTCATCGGTGTAAAGTTCATAGTTGGGTGTATAGTCAGGGTTATATTCTTGACTTACCTTTTCAAAGTGAGCCATGGCTTCTGAGAAATGCTCTTCTTTGAATTTTAGAAAACCTTGGTTATAGCCTTCAAAGTCTCCCTCAAAAATTGAAGGTCTGATCTCCGAACTAAGATCATCTGTATGGAAATTGTCTAATACACCCACTACTATTCCCCAAACACCATTCACATATATTCTTTTACCAACTGCTTCTTGAGGTGTTCCCATATTCAGCTCATCGATCAATACCTTATTAACAACCACTTTTTGAGTTGAATCATAATAATTGGATTTCGTAAACCACTTTCCGGCCAATAGATTCATGTCGAAAAGGTCGAAATAATCGATGTCAACATGTTTGTAGTCACAATTGATTGAAGCATTCTCGCTCATCTCAGGAGTATAAACACTCGTTCCCCAGGCAAAATTGGAATTAGGCCCTCCGGTACCATAGGTCACCTCTTCTATATATGGACTTTCCTTAAGGATGGTTTTAGCCGTAGCCACTTGAGTTTCATCTACCTCAAATCTTCCTGGCATAAAATCTCTAAAGCCTACAATGTTATCCACTGAATAGCCTAAGTCTTTTGTTTTGATATACTTGAACTGTGCGTTGAAGACCAATAATACGATGACTAAAACTTGAGCAAAGACAAATTGAATGACAAGCAATGAGTTCCTCACATTGGCTTTGGCTCCCTTAGTTTGGTTGAATTTTCCTCGTAGTACTTTCAGCGGATTGAATGCCAT
>JABXIP010000105.1 GCA_013373005.1 Cytophagia bacterium
TCCAGACTACTAATTCTATAAATCATTGAAGGAATGAATTGCCAGTCTTGATTCAATTGAAATTTGTAGCCAAGTGAGACCACATGGAAGTTTCTGATTTTGAAGGTCTCTTCATTGCCATAGTGAACAGAATTACCGGAGAACAGCCTTTGAATGGAATAACCCACTTGCAATTGATCTGAATACAACCACATACTGAGCCCTAGGTCTAAAATGTTTCTTCTGTCAAAACCCTCAATGAATTGATAGAAGGGTATGTCATTGTCTTCCAGAATGGTGAAACGATCACTCACATTCAGTAGAATATTTCCAATTGAGGCAGCAGTACTTAAGGTATAGCGGGCATTAAGGGGGAGGTGCATGCCGGCAGTAAAGTGCATATTGGTTCTTTCAACCACACCGAAATTGTCTTGAGCAACTATCAATCCAATAATAGGAGTGGGCTTAGGATTAAAAATCGATAGGGTAGTATTGCTTACATATTTTCTTTCCCTAAATCCATTAGTCATTCCTTGTCTTGGGTTGGGTTTTTTTAGTGTTCCATAAATGGATGCATAATAAGAACTAATGTTTTTTATGGCCCTCGATTGCTGCTTTCTTATGCTGAGATCTACGTTGAGCTGACGAGAGATGTCAGTAGCGGCAGAGTTGATGAGGTATGGATTGTTTAGGTATTGACTGAACTCCGATATTTGTTGTGCCTTGGATACCTGAATAGTCAGCAAGCACATGAGGAGGATGATATAGCCGAACCAGCGTCTCATCTTATAATGTTTATTTCGCCTTCAATAAACTCTAGTGGATTAGTTGAATCCACTACCTGATATAAATAAGAGCCAATGGGTTGCAATTTGCCATTGTTCATTCCATCCCACGGGCTTCTTAGGTAATCTTTCGAGCTATATAAAAGCTTGCCATAGACGTTATAAATTTTTACTTCTGCATTGGGGAGCTTTTCAATTCCGGGAATGAGGAACCAATCGTTGATACCATCATTGTTAGGAGTGAAGGTGTTAGGTATTGCACTGATGTCAATTAGTCTTCTGTACAGCCCAACAGTTATAGTAGATTCATAAATTTCAAGATTGGCTTTTACAGCGCGGCCATTGAGTTTATTGTTTTGGGCAATGTTGGCTTGTGTTCTATCCCATTCTCCATCATTCAAGACCCAAATTTGCTCAACCATATCAGGGTCCCGAGTCACAACTTCATCTTCGAAATACTCCAGTTCAAGGTCTAGTCTATCCTGAGCTTTTTTACGAGTGCTAACTTTATAGTAGCGCGTAATGCTTTCCCCAAACGGTACCGATAAGGCAGAATGGCCTCTTCTAACTACAAGTGTATCCGTGTTATCGAATTGACCAAAAATCAGACCCAGATTTCCAACGTTTTGATCGTTGATCTGTTCACCGATGGAGTATTTGACTACTTCTCCAGTACCGCTACTTAAGATTCTGTTGCCAATCGTTTCTCCCTCCAGCTTACTTTCATTAAATGGTAGTATTAGGTCAGAGTGCTGAAGGTCTACTTCTCCTTTTTCGATTTGAAAGTCTTTTTGCACTATAAGATTTGTGCCGGTATAAAGGGTTCCCTCAACATCCAGTCTGAAATTGGCAAATGTGGGAGTATTCTTCCCTTCCAGATAGACTTCACTCTTAGAACTTTGCAAAATGAATTCTCCCTGCTTCTGGTTAAATTCTCCATCGTTCACGAAGTCAAATCCATTGACCCGCACCGTTGGAGCCCCCTGACTCACAATATGCGCTTTGCTTCCATTAATGAATACCTGTGCATTCATTGAAAATGGAATGATTCCAGCTAATACTATGAGAATCAGGAGTCTAGTCATTCTTATCCTCCTTTTTCTCCATAGCTTTCAAAAGCAGTTCTACTTTTTGCTTCAGGTCTTCAACTTCTTTGTTAAGGGTGTCGATCTGAGTCTGCTGCTCTTTAATGGCTTCTACCAATACGGGGGTCAGCTGTGAGTAATTCATGCTGAGATATCCCTCAGAATCCGTTTTAACCAATTCAGGGAATATTTTTTGAACTTCCTGAGCGATGAAGCCAATTTGATCTCCAGCCTTAAAAGGTCTGTTGGCAACATTATTCAAGTCCCACTGGTATCTTTTACCCTCTAATTGGAGTACACTTGATAGGGCATTATTGAGAGGAGTAATGTCTTTCTTAAACCTTCTGTCTGAGGTTTCTGTGACTGAGGTGGCTTGTAAATCTCCTCCGATTTTAACGAATGAATTATCGAACTCACCATAAATCAAAGGATTGCCGCCTGGACCATTATGAATATAAAGTCGATTGCTTTGGGTTAAGTTCTTACCTGCTCTGTGTCCAATGAGTACATTTCCGGTTTGGGTGGTTAATTTTTGTCCCGCTTGATAACCCATTACTACATTAGAACTGCCTGAAGTGATACTTTCCAGTGCGTATGCTCCTACTGCAATGTTTTCACTTCCTGCATTAGAAAGTCCAGCACTTTCTCCTATCAAAACCGAACTGGTAGAGTTCGTGAATTCTAGTGTTTCATCGTTAATTCTTATTACCTCATTACCGCCTGTTTGGAATCTAATGATGTCATCATCACTACCTGAAAGGTCTGTACTCACCCAGGTATCATTATCAGAGTCATGTATGTTAATTCCATTACCTTGAATTGAATTCCCTACTCCCCAAGCACCTGAAGTTTTAGGTCCAAAGAAGTCAAGAGTACTGGTGTTTATAAAGTAGTCACCATCTACACCATCACCAGAAGTAGGGTCAGAGGTACCACTTATGATAGTTTTTCCATCTTGTCCGTCTGGTCCAATCATTGAGGTAGCACTTCCCCAAGCCCCAGCAGTCTTCGGTCCGAATAGATCATAAGTAATGGTGTTCAGGAAGAAATCACCATCAACACCATCGGTAGAAGTAGGGTCAACAGTTCCGTTAAGTATGGTTTTACCATCTAATCCATCTGCACCGTCAGCTCCATCTACACCGTCAACACCATCAGTACCGTTAGTTCCATTGATACCATCAACACCATCCGCTCCGTCCGCTCCATTGACACCGGCAGGACCAACAAGTGACTTGGCAGTTCCCCAAGCCCCAGCAGTTTTCGGTCCGAAAAGATCGTAAGTAATGGTGTTGAGGAAGAA
>JABXIP010000402.1 GCA_013373005.1 Cytophagia bacterium
AGGATTTGCTTGCTCAGCAGAATTTTTATGATGAAGTCATGGGCTTTCAAATGGTGGCAGATCAGGGCTGGACCAAGATCTATCAAACCTCATTGTCTGGATTTATTGGCTTGGTGGATGAACGCAGGGGGATGGAAGATTATGCTGACCAAAAGGGCGTAAAACTAGAATGGAGGATAAAAGAGGAAATAGAAGGCGCGAATCTCAAGTCTTCTTTCTTTGGGCCTGAGAAGTATCAATTTGTTTTCAAAAAGTAAGCCTTTATTGGTTGCTAATTAGTCCCGCTTCACGGGTTTCTGAACCTTCTACTTCGGTTAACGCATCGCCTAATCTTTGTCGCATGCCGTTCGCTAGTAGCTTAATCTCCTCTACAACTTCTGGGTACTCTCTGGCTACATTGTTAGTCTCAGAGATATCTTTACTGAGATCATAAAGAGCTATTTCTTCGAATTTCAGATTTTCATAAGGAACGGGTAACCCTCCTTTGCCACCTTCGCGGCCATTCAGGCTTCGGTAGGTGTGAGGAAAGTAGAGCTTCCAGTTTTTGTATCGAACACCTTGTAGCTCATTCACATGATAGTAGAAGTAGTAGGCTTCCTGAGGGCTTACCGAAGTTTCTCCCGTCCAGACCTTCCAAACACTTTTACCGTCAATAGTTTGAACAGGCAAAGCACTACCTGTTACTTCTGCCAAAGTGGGAAGCACATCTATATTCATCATGGGGGTGGAGATGGTTTTTCCGGCTTCCAACTTGCCCGGCCAACGAGCTATAGCAGGCTCGCGCTGACCACCTTCAAGCGCAGTACCTTTGCCTTCGCGTAGCGGAAGGGCACTTCCCGAATGCTCTCCATAATTCAGCCAAGGACCGTTATCTGATGTGAAGATAACGAGGGTGTTTTCATCCAGTCCTTCTTCCTTCAAGGCTCTTAGAATTTCACCAACCGACCAGTCGATTTCCATAATTACATCGCCATATAGGCCTCTTTCAGATTTGCCTTTAAACTTATCAGAAACAAAAAGTGGTACGTGGGGCAAAGGGTGTGCTACATAAAGGAAAAACGAGTTCTCCTTATTCCTTTTGATGAAATCGATACTTCTTTCAGTGATTTGTGTGGTGAGCATGGACTGATCATCAAGCGTATCAATTACTGCCTCATTTTCGTAAAGTGGCAATGGGTCGAAATTGAAGACCGTTCCTTGCTGAGGGTGATATGGCCACATATCATTAGAGAAAGGAATGCCGAAATATTCGTCAAAGCCCTGTTTAGTTGGAAGGAATTCTTGAGCATCGCCCAGGTGCCATTTGCCATAGATAGCGGTATTGTACCCGTTGCCTTTAAGCATTTCGGCAATAGTTGTTTCGTTGGGATTAAGCCCTTTTTGAGCGTTGGGCATAAAAGCTCCATGAATGCCAAGCCTATTGGGGTAGCATCCGGTAAGCAACCCTGCTCTCGAAGCGGAGCAAACAGCCTGAGCCGCATAGAAGTCGGTAAAACGAACACCCTCAGCAGCCATTTGGTCGAGATTTGGAGTTTCAAATCCCTGAGCACCAAATGCGCCTACATCCTGATACCCTTGATCGTCAGTGAATATGATAATGACATTAGGTTTTTGTGGCGCCTGACTCTGTTCAGGTGTACACGAAAGGATCAGGGAAAATGACAGAAGGGATAATAGCTTTCTCATAGGGTTGAATGGTGCTCAAGTAACCTAAAACCTTTGAGTTAGGCAATAATTCAATCTGAAAAGGAGGGACTGCTTAGTTAGTTTTTACTTAAAAATTTTCCCGTTGATATACACTTCATCAATCCAACCTACACCAAAATTATAGCTAATGGAATTAAGGTTTTTACCCTCTTTGGCAACGATGAAATTGGCTCTTTTCCCCTTGGTTATACTGCCCACTTCGTTTTCCAGCTC
Organism: Cytophagia bacterium; assembly: GCA_013373005.1. Taxonomy (GTDB): domain Bacteria; phylum Bacteroidota; class Bacteroidia; order Cytophagales; family Cyclobacteriaceae; genus Roseivirga. Next base: position 1,921 of record JABXIP010000402.1, read on the forward strand.
AAGCGCAAATGCTGCATTGAAGGTGGTTGCGTTAAAGGCTTCTTCAGGTTGAAGGCCCATGTAAACCGCTGCCAGACTATTGGCAAAGCTTAGGCTGAAGGAAGGGGCAGAACCCGGGTTGAAGTCGGAAGCAATCACTAATGGCAGTCCGTTGTCGATTATCTTTCTGGCCGGGGTATAAGGGATTCTAATGAAGAAGGAACAGCCAGGTAGAGCTACAGGAATAGTATCTGAATCTTTCAATAGGTTAATTTCCTCGTCTTTCAGCACTTCCAGATGGTCAACAGAAAGGGCTCCAAATTCTATGGCTTTTTCAATACCTCCAATAGAGTTGAATTGGTTCACATGAACTTTTGCTCGAAGGTCAAACTTTTCGCCAGCCTCCAATACTCTGCTCATTTGCTCAACGGTATAGTAACCATCTTCGCAGAAACAATCGATATAGTCAGCTAATTGCTGAGAGTAAATTTCAGGAAGCATCTCCAGAATCATAGACTGCATATACTTCTCCTGATTTTTATCCGGGAAGGCATGTGCGCCAAGAAAAGTAGCCTTAATTGGAATAGGGAACATATCCGACAGTCGGCTAATTACCTGCAGCATCTTGATTTCGGCTTCCATGGTAAGGCCATAACCGCTTTTAATCTCAATGGCTCCTGTACCTGATTGAATTACTTCCTGAAGTCTAATTGCAGCTCTTTCGGTTAATCCTTCAAGGCTCATTTGCTGA
>JABXIP010000350.1 GCA_013373005.1 Cytophagia bacterium
CCCTATATACTCAGCACCGTTGGCACTGCCAGCATTGAAAAGATTGCGGAAATTACGGAAGGTAATGCATGGTTTCAGCTCTATCATCCCGTAGAAGATTCCTTGAGAAACGATCTTTTGAAAAGAACAGCAGAAGCCGGAATAGAAGTATTGGTCATTTTGGCCGATGTTCCCTCCTTCGGTTACCGATCTAAGGAAATCCGCAACGGACTGGCTATTCCACCCAGAATGACCTGGCGAAACATGGTACAAATTGCAAGCAGACCAAACTGGGCGCTCTCTACCCTGATGCATGGCCAGCCCAACTTCGAAACATTAAAACCCTACATTCCGGAGGGCATGAATCTTAAGCATCTGGGTCTTTTCATGAATAAAACTTTCAATGGCAGGCTTAATGAAGAAAGAGTAAAAGCCTTGCGAGACCAGTGGAAAGGCAAACTAGTGATTAAGGGCATTGCTACGGAAGAAGATGCGGCAAAGGCCATTGAATTGGGCCTTGATGGAATCATTGTATCCAACCATGGAGGTCGCCAGCTGGATATGGGTGAATCCAGTATTAATCCACTCAAGCGCATAGCGAATCTTTATGGAGATAAAACCACGATAATGATGGACAGTGGTATTCGCACCGGGCCCGACATTGCTAATACCCTTGCGTCTGGTGCTCAGTTTTCCTTCTTAGGCCGATCTTTTATGTATGGCGTAGGTGCACTAGGTAAAAAAGGTGGCCGCCATACCATAGCCATTCTTAAGAAGCAGCTACTGCAGGTAATGCAGCAGGTTTGTTGTGAAAAGGTGGAGGATTTAAGTAAGCATTTGGTATAAGACCATTATGGTTTGTTGGACTTAATCACTTCATGCCTAAACATTCGCTTTTTAGATTTCCTCTGCGGACACAACAATTGAAAGTGAATAGGTTTTCCTATCAACCAAGCGTCTACCTGAAAAGTAATGGAGCAAACTTCAACAAATCGTGCCTCCAAGTAATAAAACTATGCCCACCATTGTAGGTATTGGTTTGATACTTAATACCGTAATCATCGAAAATTTTATTAACAGCCAAGCCATTCTCATAAGCAATGTCTGACTCACCTCCCATTGAAATCCAAAACAGTTTAAAAGTATTGATGTCAGGATTTTTCAAAGCCCCTTCATATTGCTCCACTAGCATTTTACGCTGAGCCTCAAAGTAACCTGTACTTAATGGCATCACATAGCCGAATTCTTCCGGAGCAAACAAGGCCAAATTTAAGGCTTGCAAACCTCCCATTGAGAGGCCTGCGAAAGCAGTTCCAAAACGATCCTCTCTTAGATTGTACTTCTGCCTAACCATCGGAATAATCTCGGTAAGCAATTGCTCATAGTAAGGATCTTCTTCAATACCCGGATTCATGAAGAAACCATCAACCGGATGTCCCATAGGCATTAAAACTACCATCGGCACTATTTCTTCCGCTGCGTAGAGATTATCCATAATAAAATTGGCCCTTCCGATTGTAGACCATGAAGCATCATTATCGCCACCCCCATGCTGAAGTATCAATAATGGAAGTTTGTCTGTCATGCTTTCAAACCCCGGAGGAGTGTAAACATGAAAACGTGTCGATCTACCGGTTACTTGAGATTGATACCAAACCTTTTCAACCTTACCATGAGGCACATCTAAATTCTGTGCATACTCAGAACCTTCATAGGGCATAATAAAGTAGTTCTCATAACTCCCTTCATTCTCTTTTAGAAGCTTGTTCAACGGATCCAAAGTCTTTACACCGTCTACCATAAAATTATAAGTATATACATCTGAAGGGATTGATTCCGTCTGGTAAGACCAGATACCGTTTTCATCTTTTGACAGCTTTATCGGACCTCCTCCTTCTAAAAAGGTCTGGAAATCTCCATTCACGGTTACCTCCGTGGCCTTAGGAGCATAGATGCTGAAAATCACACTTCCATCTGAAAGTACCTTGGTAGAATTCAGCGTATCATTCGGAGTTGGGTTTCTTGGAGGGAATTGAGCTTGAGAAAAGGTAAAAAGACAAGCAAGCAGTGCTAGTGTGAAAAATACTTTCATTGGTTGTTGATTGCGTTTCTTAATTGGATTTAAAATCAAAATACTAAACATTTCTCAGTATGCTGAGAAATCACCAATCTGTATTTTGTCAAGAATGCCCATAAAGAAATACTTTAGAGGGTATAACCCGCCACTGATTCGCACATGTTGTGCGGACCTCTTTTAATCCAGACTTGCAGTCTATGTTAGCCCAAGACAAGCACTAAAAGTGCGAAATAATAAAGATAAGTACTCACTGCAAGTGAGCACTAGTGTTGATGTGACACTAAAACAAAAAAAGCCGATCAAATGACCGGCTTTTAGGTTGTAGCGGGAGCAGGACTCGAACCTGCGACCTTTGGGTTATGAGCCCAACGAGCTACCAACTGCTCCATCCCGCGATGTGTACAAGTTCAGACGATTTCCGAACTGGGCTACAAATGTAGGTGACAATTCCATTCTAAACAAGTACCTTTGCGACTTAATTTCAAGAATGTCAGCAAAGCCACATAAAGCCGGATTCATCAGCATCATTGGAAAACCCAATGTAGGCAAGTCGACTTTAATGAATGCCCTTGTGGGTGAACGACTTAGCATTATTACCTCTAAAGCTCAAACTACTCGCCACCGTATTATGGGAATTTTGAGTGGGGAAGATTTTCAGGTAATTTATTCTGATACTCCAGGAATTTTGAAGCCTGAGTACAAATTACATGAGACCATGATGAGCTTTGTAAACAGCTCATTCGAAGATGCGGACGTTTTGCTTTTCGTTACTGACCTGTATGAAAAATACGATGGCGAAAAGCAGCTCGACTTCCTGAAAGATCTTGAGATTCCGAAAATCTTGGTGATGAATAAGGTTGATTTAGCCAAAGGTTCTCAGGCTGAAGACAAAATGGCCTACTGGAAAGAGATGTTCGACTTTGATGCTGAGATTATGGTTTCGGCACTGGAGAAACTGAATGTTGAAGAGCTCTTCGCTAAAATCATAGAGCTAATGCCGGAGCATGAAGCCTATTTCCCTAAAGATGAGCTAACCGATAAACCTGAGAGGTTCTTTGTAAACGAGATCATCCGTGAAAAAATCTTCCTCAACTATAAAAAGGAGATTCCTTACAGCTGCGAAGTGGTGACTCATACCTTTAAAGAGGATGACAAAATCATCCGAATCATGTCTGATATCTACGTAGAGCGTAAGAGCCAAAAGGGTATTGTCATTGGACATAAAGGGGAGGCCATCAAAAAAGTAGGCATTCAGGCACGCGAAGAATTAGAGAAGTTCTTCGGAAAACAAGTGCATTTAGAGACCTTTGTGAAAGTTGAGCAAGATTGGAGGAAAAAGGAGCTGAAACTGAAAGGCTTTGGGTACTCTAACTAAAAACCCAAATCTCAAGCACCAAATTCCAAAACATACCTTTTGTGATTTGGATTTTGGAATTTGAATATTGAATTAAGTATGGCAAATATCATAGCAATTGTGGGCCGCCCGAACGTGGGTAAATCAACACTCTTCAACCGATTGGTTGAAAGACGACAGGCTATCATGGACAACGAAAGCGGTGTTACCCGCGACAGGCATTATGGCTACGGTCAATGGACTGGCAAACACTTTACAGTGATTGATACCGGAGGATATGTAACCGGATCGGACGATGTGTTTGAAGGTGCTATTCGCGGCCAGGTAGTTGAAGCCATGAATGAAGCTTCTGTTATCCTATTTATGGCCGATTGTCATGATGGGCTTACAGATCTCGACAAAGATTTTGCTAAGGTGGTACGAGGCTTGAAAAAGCCAGTATACGTGGTAGCCAATAAAGCCGATACAGCCGAATGGTCTTATCAGTCGCATGAGTTTTATGGTTTGGGTATTGGCGATGTTTTTCCAATCTCAGCTGCAAATGGCTCAGGCACTGGAGAAATTCTGGATGAGGTGGTTAAACACTTCGAAGATGACGGGATTGAAGACCCTGAGGGAGACATTCCAAGAATTGCTATTCTGGGCAGACCCAATGCAGGAAAGTCATCTTTCGTGAATGCACTGTTGGGTAAGGAAAGAACCATTGTTACCGATGTTGCCGGAACCACTCGCGACTCTATCAATACGCACTATAAGCTCTTCGGAAAAGACTTTATTCTGACAGATACTGCCGGAATTCGAAAAAAGTCGAAAGTGCATGAAGACATTGAATTCTACTCAGTGATGCGCGCGCTACAATCCCTTCAGGATTCTGATGTCTGTATCGTAATGATTGACGCCACCCGAGGTCTTGAAGCGCAAGACGTAAACATCATCTCGCTAGCCCTCAAATACAAGAAGGGTATTATGCTGATGATCAACAAGTGGGACCTCATCGAGAAGGACACCAAGACAATGAACAAGTTCATTGAAGAAATCGATGAGAAATTGGGTCAGAACACCTGGATTCCTAAAATTTTCACTTCCGTTACTGAGAAAAAGAGAATTTTTCAGGCCATTGAAATGGCCGTAAAAGTATATGAAAACAGACATCGCAAAGTAACCACCTCGGAACTTAACGATGCTATTTTACCTGAAATCGAAAGATATCCTCCTCCGGCTATCAAAGGGAAGTATGTAAAGATCAAGTACATCACCCAGCTGCCTACTTCAACACCAACCATTGCCTTCTTCTGTAACCTACCACAGTACATTAAGGCGCCCTATGAGGCTTATTTGGAGAATAAACTGAGAGAGCATTTCGATTTTGAAGGAGCCCCTGTAAAACTAGTATTCAGGAAGAAGTAGGAGTGATTGAAAGAAAGCTAACC
>JABXIP010000120.1 GCA_013373005.1 Cytophagia bacterium
ATTGGGGAAGAAGACTTTAATAGGGGTAAAATCTTAAAGTAAGCCAAGGATGGCAGCCCTATCATAACAACGCAGTTAGGGCTGCCATCCTTCCCAATCCACAACTTCAACACTTCCAAATACTCCCACCTGAACACATTACAAGAACTTCCGTATATTTGACAGTCTTGAAAAGAGCGCTAACCATATTATTTGTAGCCGTTTACTTCATCACCAGCAGTGGAGTTCTGTTTGGAGAACACCTTTGCATGGGTAGAGTAAAAGAAACTGCACTTTTCAAAAAAGTGGAGAAGCAGTGTGGCATGAGCATGGACATGCATACCGACATGGACCATTGCTGCGATGATCAATGGAGCCTAAAGGTTCTAGATGATGATCAGCAAATCACCGCCTTTCAGCACGCCCCTTTTACAAATTACCATCTGCTTTACGAAGTACCATTTTCAGAATTGGTTACTATAATAATCGATCAGGAAGATGAGGTTGAAATAAAGAATACAGGCCCGCCTGATATTCATCAACCCGAACTTTATCTTTTCTACCACAATCTCAAAATCCCTTCTGGTTTACAGTCCTAAGGTGTAGAAGCACGTCATTCCGAGGAGTGAACTCGATAGTGGTCATGACGAAGGAATCTCCCAATCAACGTTGACAGATTGCTTCTCCCGCCCCGAAGTCTCGGGAATCGGGATCGCAATGACGGTTTTACAGGCACCTTCGGTACTCTGACAGAGTACAGCCTAATTCATTACAGGATTGTAAAACCAATAAAATGATCAATAACCTTATTAAGTTCTTTCTCTACAACCGACTGGTGACCTTTCTACTTTTGGTCATTCTGGTCGGATGGGGGCTTGTAACTGCACCTTTTAACTGGCAGGTTGGCTTACCTAAAGATCCGGTGCCAGTTGACGCCATTCCGGACATCGGAGAAAACCAACAGATAGTATTTACAGAGTGGGCAGGTCGGTCGCCTCAAGACATTGAAGATCAAATTACCTATCCGCTCACCTCCTCTTTGCTTGGCTTACCTGGTGTAAAAACCATCAGAAGCTCCAGCATATTTGGAGTGTCCTCCATCTACATCATTTTCAATGAAGATGTGGAGTTCTATTGGAGCCGAAGCAGAATTCTGGAGAAACTTAATGCGCTACCGAAGGGGCTTTTGCCTGATGGAGTTCAACCTTCACTTGGGCCAGATGCCACTGCTCTTGGCCAGATTTTCTGGTATACTTTAGAAGGACGAGATGAAGAAGGAAATCCTGCTGGTGGATGGGACCCACAGGAAATTCGTACAGTTCAGGACTACACTATTAAGTATGCGCTGAGTTCAGCTTCGGGAGTTTCTGAAGTGGCATCTGTTGGAGGCTTCGTAAGAGAATACCAGATTGATATCGACCCGGAAGCCATGAAGGGTTTTGGAGTAACCTTGATGGATATCACCAAAGCGGTTCGCGAAAGCAACCGAGACATTGGAGCCAAAACTATGGAAATCAACCAGGCAGAATACCTGGTAAGAGGCCTTGGCTATGTTAAAAGTCTCGAAGATCTTGAATCTGCTGTGGTCAAGACAGTCAACAATACACCTATAAGGATAAAAGATGTGGCCTTTGTTTCAGTGGGGCCGGCCTCTCGAAGAGGTGCTCTAGACAAATCAGGAGCAGAAGCTGTTGGAGGTGTAGTAGTTGCAAGGTATGGCTCCAATCCAATGGAGGTCATTGAAAACGTGAAGGCAAAGATCAAGGACATCGAAGCCGGACTACCATCTAAAGTTCTGGCAGATGGTAGACAATCGAAACTAACTATCGTTCCATTCTATGACAGAACTCAGCTGATCCAAGAGACCATCGGCACACTAGAAGAAGCACTAAGTCTGGAAATCATTATAACTGTAGTAGTGGTGATCGTAATGCTCTTAAACCTTAGAGCTTCCATTCTTATTTCGTCCCTCCTGCCTATTGCCGTTCTCATGTGCTTCATCGCCATGCGGTATTTTGGAGTTGACGCGAATATTGTGGCCCTATCGGGAATTGCGATTGCCATAGGAACCATGGTAGATGTGGGTATTGTCTTGACCGAAAACGTAAGCCGACATCTGGATATGAAGAAAGACCAAAAACTGGTCGATCTGATTTATGAAGCTAGTAAGGAAGTGGCTCCTGCCATTATCACTGCAGTAATGACCACGGTGGTGAGCTTCATTCCTGTGTTCACTTTAGAAGCGGCAGAAGGTAAACTCTTCCGCCCACTGGCTTTTACCAAAACCTTTGCTTTGGTAGCAGCAATTCTAGTAGCACTACTCATTTTACCAACTCTCGCCTATTGGTTCTTCGGTTTTCAGCCAAAGAACAAGAGGTTTAGAATGGTACTGAATGCCATTACCGTAATTATCGGGTCAGTTGCTCTCTTCAACGGACTGTGGTTGGCAGCGTTGGTACTGATTGGCATTGGGGTTTCTAACTTGTTTCAATTAGTTAAGCCACAAACAGAGAAGTATTTAAAACATTCAGCATTGATTGTTGCCCTTGTGGCAGTAAACATTTTGCTGGCAGAGGAATGGGCACCCCTTGGCGTGCAAGGCAGTGTCTTCCTCAATTTCCTTTTCGTTGCTCTCATTATCGGACTCACACTGGGTGTATTTAGTCTGTTCATAAAAGTCTATCCAACGTTACTGAATCTGACACTTAAAAACAGAAAAACATTCCTCATCATACCTGCTTTTATTGTCCTCTTCGGAATTACCATTTGGCAAGGATTCGATAAGGTGTTTGGCTTCATGCCCAAGGTATTTGGTGATGAAATTAGAACTGCGAAGCTCTATTCCAATTTGAATCACAGCTTACCGGGTATTGGTAAAGAATTTATGCCAGCACTAGATGAAGGCGCATTTTTGTTAATGCCTACTTCCATGCCTCATGCCGGAATTGAGCAAAACAAGGAAGTGCTCAAAATGCTGGATATGGCTGTAAG
>JABXIP010000309.1 GCA_013373005.1 Cytophagia bacterium
ACCTCGTACTTAGTGAAGGATAACAGTGGACTGTTGCGAGTTTAAAGGATAGCCCAAATCTTGTCTTTAATAGAGGTTCGAAAAGACCTCTGAGTTCTTATGGGTTTAATTAAAAAAGCCACTCAGCGAGTGGCTTTTTTAATTTTAGAGGAGTTGTCAGACCATACGAAGTGGTCTGAAGATTCCTCATTCACCCATTCACTTCAAGTGAAAGGGTGAATTGGTCATCGTTTTATCATTCTCCTCTAAAAACAATCTCTCCACCTACAACCGTCATGGTAGCTTTGGTTTTGAGTATTTCCATTTCAGGAATGGTCATAATGTTTTTGTCGAAAACTGTGAAGTCTGCCGCTTTACCTACTTCGATAGAGCCTTTAAAGTCTTCTTCGAATTCGGCATAAGCTCCATCTAAGGTATAGGATTTCAAGGCCTGAGCTCTGGTCATGGCCTGATCAGCTTCATAACCTCCTTCAGGAAGACCCTCTAACGTTTTACGCGCAATGGATGCATAGAATGATGGTAGTGGATCTAATGGCTCGACAGGAGCATCGGTCCCATTACATACCACAGCACCAGCTTCCATCAGTTTTTGCCAAACGTAAGCTCCTTCCACAATTCTTCTCTCACCTAGTCTGTCAATCGCCCAAGGTCTGTCGGAGCTCATGTGAATGGCCTGCATGGCAGCTATTATATTCATTTCTCCAAAACGGGCAATGTCATCGAGACTTAAGTGCTGCGCATGCTCAATTCTAAACCGTTGTGCTTTTCTGTCTATGTCTGGGTTTTTATCGAAAGCCATTTCGTACTGATCAAGCACCTCCTGATTGGCTCTATCGCCAATGGCATGGGAACAGAGCTGAAAGCCTGACTCCAAAGCCATCAAAGCTACTTCGCCAACTCTTTCCATTGGTACAGTCTCATGGCCGAAATGACCTGGTCTGTCTGAATATTCTTCTAATAACCATGCGCCACGAGAACCTAAGGCTCCATCGGTGTGAAGTTTAAAAGCTCTTACAGTTACCTGATGATCCGGATCGATCATAGGTCCTTTCTTTGCCCAATCTTCAAGTAGGGCCTGAGAGGTGCCGGTTAACATAGTGTAAGTTCTGATTTTCAGGCGACCTTGCTCTTTAAAGCGAAGCAATCTATCAACATAGTCTTGTCCCGATCCTGCATCGTGGAAGGATGTGATACCAAGTCTTAGGCATTCCTGAATGGCAAGATCCAAAGCTTGCTCTGCGCGTTCTTCAGTTTCCTGAGGAACAAGTCTGGAAATAATTCCCGCTGCTCTTTCCGTAAATACTCCTGTAGGATTACCCAAATCGTCTTTGATGATTTCTCCTCCTTCAACTTTTCCTTGTAAACTCTCAATGCTGAGATTGTTTACACCGGCTAACTCCATGGCTTTGGCATTTCCGAAAGCTGCATGCCCGCTGGCATGTCTCAACCAAACAGGATTATCAGGGCTTACAGCTGAGAGCTTATCATGTGTTTGGAAGCCTTTCACCATTACATCCGGCTTTTCAATCCATTTATCCTGATGCCAACCACGGCCTGTAATCCAGTCACCAGGTTGTGCTTTAGCCACCGCTTCCGCTACTTTTTCAACCAGTTCATCATAGGTTTTAACATACATCAGGTCGAGTTCAAGCTTATTATAACCTACTCCCATCATGTGAGCGTGAGACTCAATAAAGCCGGGAGTCATAGTTTGACCTTTGAGGTCTACCATTTCGGTTTCATCTCCCTGAAGCTTCATAATCTCAGATTTGGAGCCAACAGCCATGATCATTCCACCTTTCACGGCAACGGCTTCAACCTGTGGATTTGATGTGTCAACGGTATAAATAGAACCGTTGAAATAGATAGAGTCAGCTTTTTCTCCCGATGAACAGGCAGTGACCAATAGAATAAGACCGGCAGTGAGGCCTTTCAATAAATTCTTGAATTGAGACATAGTTGTAGTTCTGATTTACACCAAAAGCTAGCACATAATTGGCGATGTCGCAATTATGAAGTGCTTAGGTTGGGATGTTGAGAGGTTGAAGGGTTCGTTCCCCAAAATGGTTTAGTCCCAAATAATGCGTTTAGGCCAGTTAAATCAATAAAGGATACGGAATTTAATCGTATGCTCAATCTTTTTCAGAGCAGTAATTAAATCCTTGTCGTAAGCTTTGTTGATGTCAGTAATTACATAACCAACAGTCTCGTTTGTCTTCAGGTATTGCCCATCAATGTTTGCATCGTGCTCTGCCAATACCTTATTTATTTTCGCTAATACTCCCGGTTTATTGGCGTGAATATGAATTAACCTGTGAGCATTTTGAAGCTTTGGAAGTGTGATATTTGGGAAGTTCACACTCAAAGCCGTATTGCCCGTATTGATATAATCCATGATTTTGTTCGGCACAAAATCAGCAATGTTTTCTTGCGCTTCCTCTGTACTTCCACCGATATGTGGCGTGAGGATGGTATTGGGAAGACCAATTAATTCAGATTCGAAAGGGTCTTTGTTGCTTTTGGGTTCCTCAGGAAATACATCTACTCCAGCTCCGCGGATTTTACCAGATTCAATGGCTTCTTTCAATGCAGGTACATTCACTACAGGACCTCTGGCGAGGTTAAGGAAAATGACTCCGTCTTTCATGGCATCGAAATGCTCTTTGGTAAAGAAGCCAGAGTTATCTGGTCTTCCATCAATATGCAAAGTAATGATGTCAGCCAGGCCTAAAAGTTCTTCCATGGTATCGCACTTTGTAGCATTACCGAGGGCAAGTCTTTCTTCAATATCATAGTAGTAAACCTGCATGCCAAGGTTCTCTGCCAGAACAGATAACTGCGAGCCTATATTTCCATAACCGATTATTCCGAGTTTCTTTCCTCTGATTTCATTACTGTTGGAAGCAGTCTTCGACCATTTACCCTGATGCATGTCGTTAGACTTTTCAGGAATACCTCTCATCAGCATGATGATTTCGGCTATGGCCAATTCCACAACAGATCTGGTATTGCTGAATGGAGCGTTGAATACTGCTATACCTCTGGCCAGAGCAGCTTCTAAGTCGATTTGATTGGTGCCTATGCAGAAGGCTCCAATGGCCATCAGCTTATCGGCATGTTTCAATACCTTGGCTGTAACTTGAGTCTTGGAGCGAATTCCGAGAACGTGAATGCCCTTGATTTTTGCAGATAACTCATCTTCATCTAAACCAGCAGGATAACTTTCAACGGAAAAACCATCGGCCTTTATTTTGGCCAGCGCATTAGGATGAACATTCTCCAAAAGGAGCATTTTAATTCGATTCTTAGGGTAGGATAGGGCTCCGCTCATTTTATTCTCAAATAGAATTTCGTCAAAACTTGGTGCAATGTGGTCAGCATTGGCTTTTACGCTATCGCGTTCAATATTTTCAGTGAAGGCATAGAATTTCTTGGCCACTCCAGCCTTTTTTACCTCATAATCGGTATAACCATCACCAATCATGTGAATCTCACCTTCCAAACGAAGTTGTTCAATTTGCTTGACTTTTCCTCCATTGGAGGACAAGACATTTTCTCGGTTGAAGTCGATGATATTGCCTTCAGAATCGAAAACAAAATCATTGGCAAATACGTGCTCTGGTTTGATGCCCAAATCGGTAACTACTGGCACAATGAAGTCTCTAAAACCGTTGGAGACGATGTAGGTATTATCGGCATATTGCTCGAAGAAGACTTTGTTTCTGCTAAAAGATTTGGAGATTTTCTTCTTCAACCGCTGAACCAGTTCACCAAGGTGTTCTTTTTTAGCATCAAGGATTTCTATTCTCGCTTCCAGTGATTCTCTCAGCGAGAGTTGACCAGCCATTCCCAAATCTGTTACATCCTTAATTTTTTGAAGTCTGTCTTCCTTTTCAGGGTGATTTTCGAGAGAGATTTCCCCCAGAATATCCAATGCCTCAACTTGAGTAAAGGTGCTATCGAAGTCGATGACAAAATGCGGATCGGTTGTTAGTTCACTCATGAATTATCCTTGGCCAAAATGGCCCGGCATTGGTTGCCGAAAAGTCCGGCAATTCCTGCTGCCAATCCACCTATTACCCCGGTAATTAGCAGCAGTAAAGCCACATTTCCATTCAGAGGTAGCAGTACCGCAATTTTCTTTGCCAAGGTAAAATCATTGGCGTTTGACAACAGCCAGGCATTTACAATCCAAAGTAATGCGATTGCCAAGAAGGGAACAAAGAATGCTGCTACATTTCGCAGGCGAACGATTGCACCACTTAGGAATGCGGCAACCATTATGGCCCACCAGGGAAGGAAAGTGGACAGTATCAAACCTAAAGCAATGGTCAATATAAAGTTGGTGAGATTTTTCATTTTTCAGGGTTTAAGGTTTGGGTGAATACAACTCCTGAGGTATTGTTGGCTGATTGCATGAAATTAAGTTCCAGGTATTCTCCGGCAGCCCAAATGTCTACCAGATCATCATAGAATTTACTACCCGGATTTCCCGATTGCCCGCCAGGGTAAACGCCCAAAGCCTTTGGAGGATCAGACATTTCAACAATCATTCGCCATGAAGGCCCGTGATTTTTGGAGGTGGCATTGACTATTCCACTATTTCCACCAATTGGCAAGTTGAACCTTGAGAAGGCCGGTAAGGCCTGAAGTAAATGCCCTACATAGGTGGCTTTTACATCTCCCCAGTTGTAGTCTCCTAGTCGTTCTTTCCAGATATTGAGGTCTTTTACAGCTTCTTTGAAAGAGGCTGTAAAGAGGTCAGTAGCTGTTTCTACCTCAGGTGTTGAGACTCTATCCATAAAAGTATCTTCAGGAAAGTTCTTCAATAAGTAAATGGTCTGATAGGCAAATGGTTTTTCCATGGCTAAGCTATCTTCGCTGAGTTCATCCCATACCATTCTGCGCAACTCATTCCACCAGGCCTCCCAAACGCTGGCTCCTTTGGAGTCTATGTCGTTGTAGAAGTTCCACTTTTTGGCTTCTTCCAGATAAGCCATTTCTTCGGAACTCATTCCATCTGTAGGCATTACTTTCAACATGTGAGGCAGAAGTTCTGCAGCCTTCAGGTTGTAATTATTGTTGTGAAGGTCTTTGAAATCCTGAATAGTGAATTTCTTCTTCGATCTGAAGAAGTCATTGATCACCCTGTTTCGGTACATTTCGTACCCATCATTGAAAACATAATACGGATAGCTTTTGTCTACCGGATGTTGATTGGCAGAACTAACAAAGCCTCTTTCCGGATTCTTTACATGAGCATTGTGTTCCTGAGGAATCCAACCCTGCCAATCATGTTCTGGGTTCGAGCCATCCATCAGGAACTTACCTTGACCTTTCCATTTATTCGGGAATTTCCCCTGAATCCAGAGGGCAATATCGCCTTCTCTGGAAGAGAAAATGAAGTTTTGGGCAGGAGCTAAGAAGTGAACAAGAGCAGCTTTGTACTCATCATAGTCTTTAGCGCCATTGAGTTCAATCAGTGTTCTTTGATTGTTGCCTCCAAGAAGTCCTGTCCATTGCATAGCGTAGCCAGTCTTTTCGCCATTTCCTTTGAAGGTATCGTCATAGCTTACCGGTCCGTGGTGGGTATATACCACGGTGTCGTAGTAGGTCTTTCCTTCCCGAATACCGATTTCTTCAATTCTTTTGGTGGTAGGTTTCCATTGATCGTCATGCCAGTACTCGTTCATGCTTTCATCTTTGAAAGTGATTTTATACCAGTCTTTCACATCGCGGGTCGCATTCGTTACTCCCCATGAAATGTTGTTGTTGAAGCCAATGACAACCCCAAGGGCCCCAGGTAAAGTAGCTCCGAAAGTGTTTTTTTCCGGAGTAGCCAGTTGCATCACATACCAGATGGAGGGTAGATTTAAACCAAGGTGAGGGTCGTTGGCCAAAATGGGATTTCCGGAATAGGATTTATCAGGCCCAACCGCCCAGTTGTTACTGCCGTTGTCCGGGTGAGGTTTCTTCATTACATCAGAAATAAAGTCTAAAGGGAAGTCGCCTTCTGGTGCCTCAGGAACACTTACATTCCAATCGCTCCAGTCACGTTCTGCAGGGATAACAGGATCATTAACATCGAAGAAATCAGGGAAAAAGAAGTCGAAGCGCTCACGACCATATTTGTTAATCAAATTGGTGAATTCCAAATCGGTCTCATACCCAGCCAACATATCCGTCATATACATCAGCAGCAGAGCAGTTTTTTTGAGTGTCCAGGGCTCTGGAGCATAGTCTAATAGTTTGTACTCTACAGGGTAATTTTCAGGAGACAAAGACTGAATATAGCTATTGATCCCATCACGATAAACTTCTATGTATCCTTGTATTTCAGGATCTTTTGTCATGTTCTCCAGAGCTTTTTCAGCTCCGAAAACCATTCCTTTTCTTCTTTGGCCTCGGTCATACTCAAGTGCTGCTTCTCCGATCACCTCTGAAAGTCGGCCTGCTGAAGCATGGGTTTGAAACTCCATTTGCCAAAGCCTGTTTTGGGCAGTCACATAGCCCTGGGCCCTGTAAAGGTCAGAGTTATTTTGAGCGAATATGTGAGGAATTAGATGTTCATCGTAATGTACCTGAACTGGTGAGGAAAGCCCCTCGATCTCAATTTCACTTGTTTCACCCTCAGTAACTTCGTTTTGCCAAATACCTTGATTTGGAGCAAGAAACTTTCCAAGAGGAGGAATCTGTCCTAGTTTGGTATTCAGCGCATAGAAGATGCCAATCGCTAGAAAAAGTGAGAGTATAAATTTGAAGCCTTTCATAGGTATTGGAATTTCAGTTGAATATAGGGAATCTTAATAGAGATTTGCTTTGGCAAAGGCTCAAGTTGTTTTGTAAGTTGTATTCGTTCTACCTTTGCTGAAGACAGACAATGATTAATTCAGATCAAATAATCCAAAAAGCCAGTCAGATTAAGGCAATATTTTTCGATGTAGATGGTGTCTTAACAGATGGAGGAATCATCTACGATAATGCCGGAATGGAATTGAAGCGATTCAATGTTAAGGACGGTCAGATTATCAAGTACCTTCGGAAATCGGGTATGCTTACAGCTGTAATTACTGGCAGAGACTCTCAAGTAGTTCGAAATAGGTGTGAGGAGTTGAAAATTGATAAACACTACCATGGGGTGAAACATAAGCTTGCGGTTTATGACAAGCTCAAAGAAAAGTGGCAGTTGACAGATGAGCAAATAGCTTACATTGGAGATGACATTAATGACCTACCTATTCTTACAAAATGTGGGTTATCTTGTACCCCTGCAGATGGACACCTTAAGGTTAGAGAGCGAGTAAATTTAGTTTTGAGCTTGAAGGGAGGAGAAGGTGCTTTGCGTGAATTGGCAGATTTGGTATTGGAATCACAAGGTCTGTACGGCCAAATTATTAAGGAATTAACATGAAAAAGTTTGATAAGAGCTTTCAACTCTCAGACTCAATTGAGGTTGGAAATGGCAAGATGGTTTTATTCTCAGGTCCATGTGCCGTTGAGTCTTATGATATATGTGCCAGGGTTGCAGAAACACTTAAAGAAATTTGCCTTCGCCTCGATATTCAGTATATCTTTAAAGCATCGTTTGATAAAGCCAATAGAACTTCTGCTAAATCTTTTAGAGGAGCAGGGTTGGACGATGGCTTGAGAGTATTAGACCAAATCAAGCGAGATTTTGAGTTACCCATAGTTACCGACATTCATGAGTCTTATCAAGCCAAACCTGTGAGTGACGTGGCGCAAGCATTGCAAATCCCCGCTTATTTATGTCGTCAAACAGACCTGCTTTTAGCTGCAGGAGAGACAGGGAAAACAGTAAAAATCAAGAGAGGACAATTCATGGCTCCTGAAGATATGGAGTACGCAGTCAATAAAGTGAAGTCTACTGGAAACGATAAAGTAATCCTTACTGAGAGGGGTGTTTCATTTGGATATCATAATTTGGTAGTTGATATGCGTTCACTACCAGTTATGCGCCAGTATGCACCGGTTGTTTTTGATGTCACCCATAGCGTACAACAACCAGGTGGTATGGGAGGAAGCTCAGGAGGGCAGAAGCAATTTGCTCCTTTTTTGGCACGAGCTGCTGGTGCCGTTGGAGTAGATGGTTTCTTTATTGAAACGCATCCTAAACCTGAAGAAGCACTGAGTGATGGCCCAAATATGATTCCGCTGCATAAAATGAATGATTTCCTTACTATGTGCAAACAAACTTTTGAGCTCGGTCAGCAGGCTAACAATGATGTTGAATGAAAAATAAAGAAAATATAAGCCCCTTAGTCCCCAAACTGATGGGCTTTCTTTTTGTGGTGCTCCTAGCTAGTAGTTGCATTCCGAATGAGAAGATCGTTTACATGCAGAATAAGGGTGAGGATGTTACTTTGAATAATGACTCATTAATTGCGCTATCACGAGTAGACTACAGACTTCAGCCGAATGATATTTTGCTAATTAACTTTTACGCTAGTCAAGAGGATGAGGTGTCTAAATATTATCCAATATTCGCCAGGCCCGATAATATGCTCAGGGTTGGAAATCAAGGTAATAATGGAGGCCTCAATGACCCCTACCTAACTGGATATAATTTAGATCGTGATGGCATGATCGAGATTAATAGTTTAGGAAAGGTAAAGGCCGCAGGGTTGACAACGATTGAACTGAAGAAAAAGATAGAGGACATGATCAAGGAGGACGTAAAAGATATCGGAGTGAGTGTCAAATTAAGCGGTATTCCATTTACCATTTATGGTGAAGTTAATAACCCAGGCCCACAATTGGTTCGGCAATACGATTTGACCTTGCTGGAAGCGATTGCCAGGGCGGGTGATTTAACAATTAATGCTAATAGGAATCATGTGTTGATAATGAGGCAATATCCTGATGGTGTTAAAATTCATGAGGTGGATGTTACAGGCCGTGAGTTCATAAGGTCTGAATTATTCTTTGTCCAGCCGGATGATTTAATTTATGTGGCACCTTTGAAAATACGGGAGATTGGTACTGGAGAGACAGGGCTACAGACCTTTGCAACCATCGTTTCTGTAGTTTCAGGGACTGTTCTAATATTGAGTGTATTATCTAACAATTAATTTTGGCAAGCGAATTCGATTTTTTTGAGTCCAACGAATCAAACTCCTCTGGTGCTTTATCAGTAGACCCTCGTCTTATACTGATAAAAGTACTCAGGAATTGGCCAGTATTCATTGTTACTGTTTTAATAGGCTTGCTTATTGCATTTATTTATCACCGCTATACCAATGAACGGTACCGATTGACCTCATCTTTGTTAATTCCTGAAACCAATAATAGCATTGATCCTGGTATTCTTCAGCGATTTGTTTTAAGTAACTCTTCTCAATTTCTTAATGAACTGGAGATTTTAAAAAGTGAGTCTATTACATCTCGGGCATTGGATACGCTAAATTTCAGTGTGGATTACTATTCTGTTGGTCGAATTAAGACTATAGAAGAATATGGTAATGTGCCTTTTGAGGTCATTCTTTTGGAAGGGCATAATCAGCCTCTTGAGACCACTTTTGTCCTTGATTTTGTTGAAGGTAATAATTTCAAAATCTACAAAGCCGGGACAGATCAACCTTCACCGGAGATTTACAGTCCCTATCAAGAGATAGTAACTGAGGGACTTGGTATTAGGATAGAATTTGGATCTTCAAGAGACCTTAATGGTAAGACGTACAATTTCAAGATTCGTTCGAAAAACCGCTTGATAGACGAGTGGTCTAACAGATTAAGAGTTACTTATCAGGGAGAGTTTACAACTATCGCTGCTCTGAGCCTTAACTATACTCATCCGCAAAAAGGAGCAGATTTTCTCAATGCGCTTATGGATGCTTATATGTCTCAGGAGTTGGATAGGAAGAATCAAGCTGCCGAGAAGACGATTAATTATATCAATCTTCAAATGGCAGCCCTCCAAGATACTCTTAGTATTTATGCCTCTCAGTTAGACGAAGTAACAATTGAAAATAGGGGGAGCTCAATTGACAATGTTGGAAATAATATCATTTCCAGGATATCTCAATTGGAGGCCGACAAGAGGATCGATCAATTGGCTTTAAAGTCATTAAACGAGAATCTGAATTTGCTTATGCGCAAGGATAGTTTAGATCAATTAAGTTTCTCATTAGCCCCCTCGCTTCAATCCGAATTAGATAAGTATATTTCTCAGCTGCAAACTAAGTTGGCCGAAAGAAGGGAGAAGTCAGTAACCTTGTCGGATAGAACTGAAACTATAAGACGTTTGGATAATGAGATTGACAACCTACTCAAATTCCTTGTCAGTACGATCAATTTAAAAATTAGTGAAGTTGAAAGCAGGATTGAGAGTGCGAGCCAACAGTTGATTGTGTTGAATAATCAGTTTGATCAATTCCCAGCCGCAAAAAGAGACTATAGCGATATCGAAAGGATTTATGATATGTACTATAACATGTTCCTCTATTTCAGACAGAGGAGAGCTGAGGCAGGGATATTAAAGGCCTCTAATGAGGCCAACTCAAGAATTGTAGATGAGGCGTCAGGTCAGGTAGGCCCCATATTTCCCAATAAGCCATTCAACTATATGGCAGCAGCGGCAGCAGGATTTGCTTTGCCATTATTGTTTTTTGGACTAAAAGAAGTGCTCAATGACAAGGTTGAGTTCAGAAAGCAAATCGAAAAACTTACAAACCTGCCGATTATTGGAATGATTGGTCACAATAAGCATGAGGGGAATCTAGCAGTATTGGAACATCCTAAATCCATTATGTCTGAGTCCTTTAGGGCCATTAGATCAAATATGGCCTTTTTCGGCAGAGAAAGGCAGATTCAAACTATTTTGGTTACTTCAAACACATCGGGTGAAGGAAAGTCTTTCTGTTCTTTGAATTTAGCATCCATGCTAGCTGTGTCTGGTAAGAAGACGATCCTTATAGGTTTGGATTTGCGAAAGCCAAAACTTTATAATGATTTTGATTTGACCAATGATTTTGGTGTATCCAACTATTTAGCAGGCTTTGTCGATAAAGACAAGATTATCCAGCATACTCCCTATGAAAACCTGGATTTAATTCCTGCTGGTCCTGTGCCTCCAAATCCAGCGGAGCTACTTATATCTAAAGGCCTAAAGGAACTGATTAATAGTCTTAAAGAAGATTATGAGCACATCGTTGTAGACACTCCTCCTGTAGGAATTGTGGCGGACACCTTTAGCCTTACTCCATTGGCCGATATGAATATCTTCGTTGTTCGCCAGAACTATACAGTTAAACAAGTATTTCCATTCCTAAATGATATTACTAAAAAGGGATTGGTTACAAATGCCACTCTACTTTTGAATGACTTCAAAGTCAATAAGGGTTATGGCTATGGTTACGGCTATGGTTATGGTTATGGCTATGGCTATGGTTACGGTTATGGAAATTACGGTGGAGGATATTATTCCGATGAGGAGAATGTGGCTAAACCAAAATCAATCATAAAACGCCTGAAAAATTGAGTCAGGAACATTGGGATACCATAATAGAGCCGAAATCGGCTCTTTTTGATTTAAAGATTAAAGAAATAAGGCAGTATAAAGATCTTCTACTGCTTTTCGTTAGGAGAGATTTAGTTGCACAATACAAGCAGACCATCCTTGGGCCACTGTGGTACTTTGTTCAGCCCATTCTAACTACCCTCACTTATGTATTGATTTTCGGTAATGTAGCAGGATTGTCAACTGATGGATTGCCAAAGATGCTTTTCTACCTGGCAGGTGTTACCTCATGGAGATATTTTTCTGATTCATTAACCAAAACAGCAGATACATTTACCAGGAATGCTCAGATTTTTGGTAAGGTATATTTCCCTAGAGCGATTATGCCTATTTCAGTAACGATTACCAATTTGGTCACGTATGGAATACAGTTACTGTTGTTTTTTGCAGTATATGCTTATTTTGTTGTTTCGGGAGAGTTTCAATTAAGCATTCAAAAGGAGTTGTTCCTGTTTCCCATTTTGATCTTGGTGATGATGTTGTTAGGGTTAGGCTTTGGATTTATACTCTCTGCTTTAACCACTAAATACAGGGACCTGAAGTTTTTGATAACCTTTGGTGTGCAACTGTTGATGTATGGAACTCCGGTAATTTATCCACTTTCCTCTATCCCGGAACAATACAAGGTATATATAATGGCCAATCCTATGACTTCAATTATTGAGACCTTTAGGTATATGTTCTTAGGTACTGGGGCTTTGGATTATGGTCAGCTACTCTATTCTGCTTTGTTTGCTATCATTCTTTTCATCTTCGGATTGGCTATTTTCAACCGTACTGAGAAGAATTTTATGGATACCGTATGATATGGATATATCCCAAGTTTCGAATACTAAAGTTTAATAACCACAATTCTGAATGTCAGATATAGTTATTAAAGTTGAAAATCTATCTAAGCAGTACCGCTTGGGTACAGTGGGCACGGGAACTATTAGTCATGACCTAAACCGTTGGTGGGCGCAAGTGCGTGGGAAAGAAGATCCGTTTCTAAAAATAGGCGAGGCCAACGACCGCTCACTGGTAGGTAATTCGGACTACGTTTGGTCACTAAAGGGTATTAATTTCGAAGTAAAGCAAGGTGAAATTTTAGG
>JABXIP010000311.1 GCA_013373005.1 Cytophagia bacterium
AAAAAAAGCCTTAGATTTCTCTAAGGCTTTCTAAGGGTGGAAGATGGGACTCGAACCCACGACCTCCTGAACCACAATCAGGCGTTCTAACCAACTGAACTACAACCACCGTATAAACACCTTTCGTGTTTGGGTTTGCAAAGGTAAAGTAAGGAGTTGAATTTGCAAATAGCAATCTTCGATTTATCTGGAAAAAAGAAGACGACTTCCTTTTGTACCTTCAATCACCTTTCCAGCTTCATAAACCATGTTTCCATTTACAAAGGTTTTTTCTACGCTGGCCTTAAATTGATGTCCTTCAAATGGAGACCAGCCACATTTATAAAGAATGTTTTCTTTGGTTACTTCCCAAGACTTATTCAGGTTCACTAAAACAAGGTCGGCAAAGTAGCCTTCTCTCAAATAACCTCTTTCGCTGATCTCAAAAAGCTCAGCAACAGCATGAGAAGATTTCTCCACTATTTTCTCCAAACTAAAGACTCCCTGATGATAAAGGTCTAATAGGGCAGGTAAATTATGTTGAACCAATGGTCCGCCTGACGGAGCTGAGAAATAGCTGTTTTGTTTCTCTTCCAGTGTATGAGGAGCATGGTCTGTTGCCAACACATCAATATGATTGTCGTTTACCGCCTTGCGAATCATCTCACGATCTTCCGCAGTTTTAACAGCCGGATTCCACTTGATGTATGTGCCTTTCTCAGCATAGTCTGCATCGCTGAACCATAGGTGATGCACGCAGGCTTCGGAAGTAATTTTCTTATCCTTCAGAGGGGTGGTATTATCAAACTGTAGCGTCTCCTTTCCGGTAGAGATATGAAGAATGTGTAATCGTGCTCCCGTGCTTTTGGCCAACTCAATAGCTGCAGAAGATGAGGCAAAACAAGCCTCTTCGCTGCGGATAATTGGGTGCATGCCAATAGGCACATTCTCTCCGTATTGTTCCTTCGCTTTGGCGGTATTCGCTCTAATTATTTCTTCAGACTCACAGTGCGTGGCAATAATGGTGGGAGAATTCCTGAAGATGTTCTCCAATGTCTTCTGATTATCCACTAACATATTACCGGTTGAAGAACCCATAAAAATTTTCACTCCGCACACATTCTTCGGATTGGTCTTGAGCACCTCATCAATATTGTCATTAGATGCTCCCATAAAGAAGCTATAGTTGGCAATACTGTTTTTGGCGGCAATGTCGTATTTATCCTGAAGTAACTCCTGAGTGAGTGTATTCGGAATAGTGTTGGGCATTTCCATAAAGGAGGTAATTCCTCCGGCCACAGCGGCTCTCGATTCGGTATAAATTTCAGCCTTATGTGTTAAGCCTGGTTCACGGAAGTGTACCTGATCGTCAATCAACCCCGGTAAAATGTGTAAACCTGTGGCGTCTATTACTTTGTCTGCATTAAAGTTTTGAAGGTCTTTGCCAATGCGCTCAATACGGCCATTGACAATCAGGATATCTGCTTCCTGAATTCTTCCTTCGTTTACAATTGTTCCGTTCAGTATAAGTGTAGATGCCATAGCGTTTTTTTTTACTTTGGGGTTTGACGTAATTGCAAAGCAAAACAAACAGGAATCCATCTAAAATGGCAGAGGAAGTTCAATTATTTGAAGATTTAAAGCTGAACAAGCAAATTCTAAACGCCATTGAAGACTTGGGCTTTACGAAGCCAACAGAGATTCAGTCGAAGGTTGTTCCAATTGCTTCAGCAGGTCATGATTTATTTGGGATTGCCCAAACCGGCACGGGTAAAACATTGGCCTTTGTTGCGCCTTTGATTATGAAAATCAAGTATGCTCAAGGCAATGATCCCAGGGCTTTGATTTTGGCGCCTACCCGAGAGTTGGTGCTTCAGATTGCCGATAACTTTAAGGCGCTGGCCAAATACACTGACCTGAGAATGGCCGCATTATACGGAGGAGTCGGGCCAAAAACTCAAATTGCTGATGTGGAGGCCGGAGTAGATTTACTCATTAGTACTCCGGGCCGATTTATGGATTTGTACCTTAAAGGACATATTGTGCCTAAGCAAATCAAGACATTGATTTTGGATGAGGCTGATAAGATGCTGGACATGGGCTTTGTGCCCCAGATCAGAAAGATATTGGAGGTGGTTCCACGCAAGAGGCAGAACATGCTTTTCTCTGCTACCATGGCCGATAAGGTGGTAAAACTTACCGAAGAGTTTCTGGAGTTTCCTCAAAGAATTGAAGTAGCGCCTCAGGCAACGGTAGCCGAAACCATTGAGCAGGTGCTTTATGAAGTACCAAACTTTAAAACCAAGATCAATCTCTTGGCTCACTTTTTAGGTCGGGAAGAATTTAATCGAATCATAGTCTTTGTGAAGACTAAAACCAATGCCGATGCTATCGCTAAATACATTGATAGGAAAGAGCTTGGGCCGGTTAGGGTAGTGCACGCCAATAAAGGGCAAAACAGCAGAATCAATGCTGTTAATGAATTTCGCGATGGAGATATACGAGTTTTGGTTTCTACCGATGTAACCGCTCGCGGTATGGATATTTCCATGGTTTCGCA
>JABXIP010000135.1 GCA_013373005.1 Cytophagia bacterium
CCCTTCTATCCTAGCGATGGAGAAACCTATTTATTCCCAGCAACCAGAAAAATAGAGCCTCTTAAAACTGAAAAAACCATAGCCGAAAGTAGCTGGAACCAACTGATTACCACTTGGAAAAATTGCAGTAACAGACTCTTGGTTTTAGGCCAAATGGAACCAAATAGCGAGTTGATAACTATTTTAGCTGACTTGACTCAGAAAACAAACACTCCAATAGTTAATGAAATTACTGCCAATCAACATGGCTTGAACGGTAACATCAATAAACATGATTTATTCCTTCAGGGTGAAGCGAAAGTTGACGCCCCGGAATTGCTAATCACCTTCGGTAAGTCACTGATTTCAAAGAATCTCAAACTATTCCTCAGAAAGAACCCACCGAAATATCACTGGCATATTCATGAAGGAAATAAGTTAAATGACGGACTTCAGCACCTCACTCATTCTTTTGATCTAAATGCCGAGTACTTTCTTTCAGAACTAACAAAGAGAGTTCCGAAATCGCATTCTTTAAACTTCAGTTCTAGTTGGTCAGACCTTAATGAATCGACCAAGATCAAAAGCCGTGAGTTCCTAAGTCAATCAGAGTTTGGTGAGTTAAAAGCCGCTGGCATGGCGCTAAAAGCTCTTCCTTCCGATTCTCAACTGCATCTGGCCAATAGCATGTCCATTCGCTATGCAAACTTCATTGGCTTGGAAAATGGAAGTATTGAGGTTTATTGCAACCGTGGCACCAGCGGAATAGATGGAAGTAACGGAACAGCAGTTGGTGCAGCTTTGAACTCAGGAAAAATAGTTACACTCCTTACTGGAGATATGGCCTTCTTGTACGACAGAAATGCTTTCTGGCATAGCTACGAGTTAAACAACCTCAGGATTATAGTCCTAAACAATGCAGGTGGTGGTATTTTCGGCATGATCAAAGGCCCCAGGTCTCAAGGTAGCTATGAGAAGCTTTTTCAGACGAATCAACCACTTACTGCTAAGCTCACCGCTAAAGAATATGGCTTTGAATATGCTGCAGCAAAGGGTGAAGAAGAGTTAGAATATGAATTGAAACAATTCTTTAAGCCTTCATCATCAGCAAAAATTCTAGAGGTATTTTCCGACCCAAGAAAGAACGAAGAGATTTTCGCTTCCTATAAAGCCTATTGCTTGGGCTTGTAATTCATAGGAACCATGTCAGCCACCTTTTCAAAGCCCCAATAACCTTCCCTCAAAAAGCTCAGAGGATTACGGATAAATCCATTTTCTTCAAACTCAATATATGGGTTACCTTCCAGCATGGTGATTAATGAAACTTCAGTTCTATTGGTTCTCATAATTGAAATTACACCTCTTTTATCCTCCTCCACTCTCTGAAAGTTCCGATCAGCATCTTCCTTTGTATAGGTAATTCTTAAGTAATCCCTGAATGTCAAGCTCTTAGTACCACTATTGGGAGAGCCAATGACAAAGTCTGCAAGATTGATTTGCTTTGGATTTAGCCTAAAATCCTTACCATCTACAAATGGTACATGTTGAACCATAAAACCTTCCTCTTCAAGTATATTTTTGTGCAAAGCAGAAAAGAAATGCCAAATAGACCCAAGGTAGGCTCTATCTCTATTTTGCTCCCAAGACCTCCGCTTTCTATCAGAGTTTGGTTCCATGTTTTCAAAAGTATTGTAGCCAAGATTGAGGCTGAGATTGTTTTTCTTATCTAATAAAAACTTCTCAAGATAGTAGTTGATGTAATACCCAAGGGCATCATTCTTAATTCTTAAAGGTTCATCGGCATAAGCATACAAGACGTTATTCTCACTGTCAAAGTAAAAATCTATGTCATGCTTATTAAGGATTTCACATTCAGATGCATTGGTTGAGGTACCAATAAATATATCCTGAAATTGATTAAAGTATTCCTTCCACTGCCTATCGTTCTTAGCAATTACGGTGAAGCTACCTAGGTTTGTAACTTCTTCATGCAGTTGAATTTCCAACGGTTTAAGAGGTTCATCTCCTACCTCTATTGTTTGAGTATGCGTTACGTAACCCACAAACCTCACTACCAATTGGTAAACTCCTTTGCGCTCTATCTTCAGTTCAAATTGACCCGAAATATTTGTGTTAACACCCTGAAATGTATTGGCAAAAAAGACGTCTGCAAATGGCATTGGTTCTCCTGAAGCGGCATCCTTAACAACACCTGAAATTTTCAATTCGGTCTGCCCGTAAACTACACAGGAAAGAATCAAGCTCGCTAAAGAGAGAAACCACTTCATTGTTTAAATTTTAAGTTGATTCAAACAAAATAAAAAAGCTGCTCATCATCTATCCTCTGATCACAATAGCAAAAAGGCACCATTCAGACTACTTTTCTTCAGACTTAGGTTTGTAATTGATAGGCACCATATCTGCCACTTTTTCAAAGCCCCAGTAACCTGAGCTATAGAAACTGAGTGGATCATATACATATCCTGTTCTCTCAAATTCTATTACCTCCTTGCCCTCTGCCATAGTAATCCATGAAACCTGCTTTCCTAATCTGGATGCAGATGCAGAATTGAGTTTGCCTCCAGGTTTTCCATTCTGAACGTATTCAGGAGTTTCAGACTCTTTGGTGTAGGTGACATAAAGGAAATTCTCAAATGGCAATTGTCTGGAAAGATCAGACTGACCATTATTGAGCGAGTCGCGAAGGTTTACATTGGTTGGGTCAAGTACCCTTCCGAAGTTCGTTACATCTTTAGCCACCAGAACTATGTAGCCTTCCTCTTCCAGTTTACCCTCGAAGACCGAGGAGAAGAAATGCTGAATCGACCCTTCATAGGCTCTTTTTCTATTTTCTTCCCATATCCTTTCTCTTCGCTTGCTTCTCGGTTCCATCTCGGTAAAAACGGTATAGCCATAGTAGGTATTTAGGTTCCTGCTGTAGTCATTTTTAAACTCTTCCAAATAGTAATCGATAGTGTAACCTAAAGCCTTATTTTCGACCTTAATAGGCCCTTTGGAATAAGCATAGAGTGCATTTTCCTTTCTATCGTAATAGAAATCAAGATCTTCTTCATTCAGAATTTTACATTGCGAGGAGTTTTTGGAATAACCCAGAAAGGCATCTTTAAACTCTTGCAAATAGCGTTGCCAGTTTTCGTCCTTATTGGCCATTACTGTTACACTCCCAAGGTTTAATTCTTCTGGCTTCAGTGCAATGTCAAAGCTGAGGTTATAATTATCTTCTAATCGAAGGTTGATGCCATAGGTTTGATAACCCACAAAGCGAACAATCAGGTCGTAAGTGCCTGGCTGCTGCACCTTCAATTTAAATTGACCAACTTCATTGGTATTAACACCATAGGTAGTCTCAGCAAAAAAGACATTGGCAAAGGGTAAGGTCTCACCAGTTTCTGCATCTGTGACCGTACCGGTAATAGTGTATCCTTGCTGAGCCTTCGCCCCAAAGGATAGAAAAAACAAAAGAGTAAAAATGGCGAGTTGCTGTCTCATATTATTTGGTTAAACTTGGCTGTGGAAGGCAATATAATCTTCAATAAGCAGTCATATACCTTTACCGAGTTTGCCACAATAAGTTTGCCTAAAGACTTAAATTGGGCAACAAATACCCAACTTTTTATAAAAGATTGGCTGAATAACAAGCAATCCTTTCTGCTGCAGACCTCAGGCTCTACCGGTAAACCTAAAAATATTTCAATTCAAAGAGAGCAAATGCTCTCTAGTGCCAATGCCACAATTCAGTACTTAGACATTCAAACCGGCTCCTCAGCCCTACTTTGTATGAATCCGGATATGATTGGCGGGCGAATGATGCTGGTTCGTGCACTTGTTGGGGCCTGGGATTTGTATATCCTTCCTCCTTCCTCTAATCCAATGATTGATGCGAGCATTGCCTTCACTGCCATGGTTCCGCTTCAGGTCGAAAGCCTCATGGAAAGTCCAGAAGGTATTGACTTCCTCAACCGAATCGACCAACTGATTATTGGCGGAGCCAATATAAGTGACAGTCTGTCATCTAAGCTTCAGACGATTAAAGCCAAAGCTTATCAAACTTTTGGAATGACTGAGACCGTTTCACACATAGCTCTAAAGAAACTCAATGGAGAGGGGAAGTCTGATGAATATCGACTGATTGGAGATAACAAAATAGCAGTTGATGCAGAAGGCAAACTCTCTATAAAAGGGACTGTGACTGGAGGTGAATGGATTCAAACCAATGATCTGGTTAGGCAGACTCCCAATGGATTTGAGTGGCTTGGGCGCTCAGACCTTGCCGTGAACAGTGGTGGTATAAAAATTCAGATTGAAGAGTTGGAAAAAGAGCTCTGTACTTTCTTCCAAAAAAAGATTTGGGTTTGGAAGAAAGCTGATAAAAAGCTTGGTGAAAAAGTCATCGGCATGACTGACGATCCAAAACTCATCTCACAGATTCAATCGGACTACAATTCGCTCAAGAGCAACTTCAAGAAATACCATTTACCTAAAGAATGGGTTTTGGTAAAGCAATGGTTATTGACATCAAGTGGAAAACCAGATCGTAACAATACCTTAGTACTGAATAAGTAATTGCCAAATTGCGCAGTCACTGAATTAAGTAATTAGCCTATTTCAATTTTAATAATTCCTACTACCTTTAATTGGCTTAAGGAAAGTTCCATGTCACAGAAAGCGGCACATCGAGAAAACTCAAGAGATTTGATTTTGGCTGATTTAAAAACAGCTTTCAAGTGGACTATCAATATCCTCTTTGCTGTGGTTTTCTTTATTCTCATGCTCGAACTCAAATCTATTCTTCAGATAGACATCTTTCCGAACTACGATTTTCCTTTGGATGAAATAGTAAGAGACTTATTCTAACCCTTCATTTTAATAACCTCCTGCTGAAGATCGAGCACAATGCTTTTCAGTTGCTCAAAGCTCATATCGTCTTCAGAGTATTCAGGAATTTCCATACTGAGATAGGCTTTCGCTTCCCAAATCTCAATTACATCTGAGGTGTCAATCTTATAAGGTGAATAGGCCTTATTATCTGAAACTAAGAATAGTTGACCATGCTCATGAGTGTAGTCAAACACACGCTTATATACTACCCCTTCTTCTTTGGAAAGAATGATATAACATCTGCCATCTTTGATATCCGAAATGGAATCTAAATACTGGCCAATCACTATTGTTCCCGGTTTAATAGGCAACATGGAATCTCCGGTGATTTCAAAAGCCCTATAGGTACCTGACTTTGGTAAACTTGGTATCTGAAACTTCGGAAGTTCCTCCAAGTACTGAGGATCGGCATAACTGTTCAGGTAACCGGCAGAGGCTTTCTGCGGAATCAGGTCAATGAATTCATTGTCTTCCTGATTAACCGTAATGGAAAGCACTTTCATACCTCCGGCACTCTTAGCCATGGCTTGAATCTCCTCCACTGTCTTCCCCACTAAATTCTTGGAGATCATAGCATCGACAGAAACACCAAAAACCTTCGACATATTCTGAAGATTATTCAATCGAGGATCTGCCCTGCCTTCTTCATAAGCACCCACAAGCGACCTCTTGATATTTATCTTATCAGCAAAGTCTCCTTGGGTCCATCCATGGAGTTTTCTCAAATGTTTAATATTCTCAGCTACCTGACTCATAATTCAGAATTTGAAGCAAATTAGCTAAATATTTTAGTTCGATGTCAAAATATTTAGTGTTATTTTGGCACATTATTGGTTAGTAAGAGAGCGTCAATCAACTCAAATTTCAAATGAAAGCCTTTTTCATATTCTTCATAAGCCTATGCTGTATAGGCACGCTCTCCGCCCAGAACACAGTAGGACTGAACTTTCAAACCTTTCTTCCTACCGGTGAGCTCAAAAAAGATGCGCCTGATATGTGGGGCGGTGGTTTCGCTCTTACTGGCGCCTTCAATCTTAGACAGTCCCCAGTTTATCTGGGTGGAACTCTCGACTTCACTAGGTATGGCTCTGAAGTAAGAGATGGCTGGCATGGAATTGTGATGGGCGACTACAGGCATCGCAGGCAATTCGAGATGACGAGATTATTAGCTTTTGTTCGAATATCTCCCGACTGTGACACCAATTTCTACCCTTATGTTGATTTCAATGCTGGAGTCAATTACGTTTTTACGAGGTCAGTTTTAAGAGATTCTGCTATTGAAGCTCCCTTTGATGCCTACGTGGACTGGGACGACTTCTCTTTTACTTACGGCTTAGGTGTTGGAGTCGAATTCCCTTTAGGAAACGATATTTTGCTTAATTTAAATTTTAAAACACTTAAGAGTAGCAAAACTGAGTACCTCACTCCCAGCACTGTGAACTATGACCGCGAACAGGAGTCCTACCTCTTTGATGTTCAGCGTTCCAGATTCGATAGCTTCACATTTAGCATAGGCATTAAAGCCTATCTTGACTAAAGTCAAGTTTACTTCGCCACTTATACCTCATTTTACTCGCTCCTAAGATTTGAATTTTAGTAGCCAGATTCTTGGTATATTTTGAACATTATTCAATCTAAAACAAGAATCTGATGACGACTAGAAAACTCAGAGATTCACTTACCAAACGAATCTTATTTTTCGGATTCATGCTGCTTTTTACAGTCACTACCGGCTGGGCACAGAAAGTAGACATGGATATTTTTAAAGAAATGAAAGCCCGGAGTATTGGTCCGGCAGCCATGAGTGGTAGAATCACGGCCATAGATGTGGTACAGAACAATCCTGATATTATTTATGCAGGAGCTGCATCTGGTGGTGTTTGGAAAACCACTGGTGGTGGACTTAACTGGGAGCCAATTTTTGACGATGAGGCCATTCAAGGTATTGGTGCCATTGCCATCAACCAGAAAAACCCCGACAATGTATGGGTTGGTACTGGTGAAGGTAACCCAAGAAACTCTGTAAGCTCTGGTTATGGTGTTTACAAAACACTGGACGGTGGTAAAACCTGGGAATTGATGGGCCTTGAAAAAACCCGAAACATTCACAGAATTTACATCCACCCTGAAAATCCTGATGTTGTTTATGTTGGCGCTATTGGTTCACCTTGGGGTGAGCACGAAGAAAGAGGAGTTTTCAGAACTACTGATGGCGGTAAAACCTGGGAGAAAATCCTCTACACCAACAACCTTTCTGGTGTGGCCGACATGGTGGCCGACCCAAGCAACCCAGATAAAATCTTTGTTGCCATGTGGGAACACAAAAGATGGCCATGGACTTTCAAGTCTGGTGGTGAAGGTTCAGGACTTTATGTAACTCTAGACGGTGGTGACACCTGGAAAAACCTAACTGGTGAAGGTGGACTACCTAAAGGTCCTTACGGACGTATCGGTCTATCTATTGTTCACAACAAGCCGAACTTTGTTTACGCAATCATCGAGTCTAAAGACAATGCACTTTACAGATCTGAAGATGGTGGTTTAACTTGGAAGCAGACTACTACGGCAGCTAAGGAAGGAAATATGGGTAATCGTCCTTTCTACTACTCTTCTATTTATACCGACCCAGATAATGAAAATCGCGTATACAGTTTGTATTCAATGGTTTCAAGGTCTGAGGACGGTGGAAAAACCTTCGAAGTAATTATTCCTTATTCTGGCGTTCACCCAGATCACCATGCCTTCTGGGTTCACCCTAACGACCCTGAATTCCTGGTTGACGGAAACGATGGTGGTTTGAACATTTCAAGAGACATGGGTAAAACCTGGAGATTCACTGAGAAAATTCCGGTGGGCCAGTTCTATCACGTAAATGTAGATAACGAATTCCCATACAACCTCTATGGTGGAATGCAGGATAACGGTTCATGGGTTGGACCTGCCTATGTATTCAACTATGCCGGTGTTAGAAATAGCGATTGGCAAGAGCTAAGCTTTGGTGACGGTTTTGATGTAGCTCCTATTCCTGGTGATTCAAGGTATGGCTACACCATGTCTCAGCAAGGAAATGTGGCTCGTTACGACAGAGTTTCTGGTTATGCGAAAACAGTAAGGCCTACCGAGCAAGATACTATCACCGAATTAAGGTTTAACTGGAATGCTCCCGTGGCTATTGACCCGCACAATGCTGACGGGGTTTACTACGGATCTCAGTTTGTACACTATAGCTCAAACAGAGGTGATGACTGGACTAAAATTTCTCCAGACTTGACCACTAACGACCCTGAGAAACAAAAGCAGAATGCCAGTGGTGGATTAACCATTGATGCAACTGGTGCTGAAAACCACACCACCATTATTGCTATAGCACCAAGCCCTGTTGAAAGAAATGTAATCTGGGCCGGTACTGATGATGGAAATCTTCAGGTAACCAGAGACAATGGTGAAACCTGGACCAATGTGGCTGCCGGATTACCAGGTCTTCCTGCGGGTAGCTGGATTCCTCAGATCAGAGCTTCTAGCTACAATGCTGGTGAGGCTTGGGTTGTGGCCAATAACTACAGAAGAAATGACTGGTCGGCTTATGCTTATCACACTTCTGATTATGGACAAACCTGGACCAGAATTGCAGACGATAGCAAAGTATTCGGTTACACTCTAACCATTCTTCAGGATCCGATAGAACCTAACTTGGTATTCCTAGGAACCGAAAATGGTCTTTATGTAAGCTTCGATAAAGCGCAGACCTGGAACAAGTGGAACCACGGTTACCCTAATGTTTCTACTTACGATTTGGCTTACCAAGAAAGAGAGCACGATTTAGCTATTGGTACCTTCGGTAGAGCTTTCTATGTATTGGATGACATCCGTCCTTTGAGAGAGTTTGCCGCAAGAGGTGCTGCAGCAGCACAACAAGAAGACTTAGTCGTTTTCGATGTAGCAGATGCTTATCAAATGACCTATATGCAACCAGCTGGTATGCGCTTCCCTGCTGATGGAGGTTCTTATGAAGGTCAGAACAAATATTTCGGTAGTGCTGCCATCAAATTCTATGTGAGAAATGATGAAGTGAAGGAAGAAACTCCTGCACCTGAAAACAATAGAAGACGCAGAAGAAACCAGGAAGAAGAAGCTAAACCAGAAGCTAAAAAACTTCCTAATAGAATTAAAATGACCGTTTTAGATGCCAGTGGCGACACAGTGAGAACTGCTGAAAGTACTATCAAGAAAGGTCAGATGAATTCTATTAACTGGGACTTGAACAGAAGAAACCCTTATCCTATTGAATTCACCGGAGGTGGTGGTGGATTTGGCGGATTCGGTGGAGGCTTCGGTGGAGGCGGTGGAAACCGTAACCGTGAGCAAACTGCCGGTGAAGCACTTCCTGGTACTTACACAGTCGTACTTGAATTAGGTGATATTAAGGTTGAAAAGTCTGTAACTGTTCACACTGACCCAAGAATTGAAGTGAGCCTTAGCGATTTGAGAGCTAAGCAAGCCTTCCAGGATGAAATCTTGAAAATGTCTCAAACCTGGTCTAAAATTACTGGTAGAGTAAGAGATGCTAACGAAGTGATCAGTAAAGTAGAAGCTCAAATTAAGGGTGAAGAAGATAAGTCTAAAACCAAGGATTTGAGCGAAGCTTTGAAAACTGTAAAAGAGCAATTTGAAGCAGTTCAAAAAGTAACTACGGGTATTAGACAAGAGAGAGGTCAGGCTGTTGTTCCTGAGAGCTATACCACAGCTAACAACTGGATTGGTCAGGCGCGCAGATATGCCAGCTCAAGACTTACTGCTCCAGGTCAGAACGAAAGAGACCTAAAAGAGAACGCAGAGAAGATGATGAATGAAGCCATACTGAAGGTCAATGAATTCTTCACTAATGACTGGCCAGCATTCAAGTCAGCTTATGAGAAAGTGAGCTTCAACTTCTTCAAGGATTTCTCAAGTCCAATTAGAAACTAGTTTACACTACATAAATCAATAAAAAAGGGCTACCCGGTGGGTGGCCCTTTTTGCTATCTCTGATTCTGTAATTCTTATGTAAACTGGTTCGCACTTGCAGTGCGGACCCATTTTATTCCGACACTTCAAGTGTCGAACTAGTGTAAGCACTCACTGCATTGAGCGCTAGTTCAAATCCTTAAGTCATAATTAACAACTCGTTGGTCACAACACCAACTAGGGCTAAACTAATGTTTTCCCAAATTCCATCTTGCTACTTCTACCCTATCCCTTAATTTCGCAATCAAATTAATTCGCTATGAGCAAAGTAAACTGGACCACCGTAAAAGAGTACACTGATATTACCTATAAAAAGTCGGGAGATGGCGTAGCACGCATTGCCTTTAACAGACCTGAGGTAAGAAATGCCTTCAGGCCCAAAACTGTGGGTGAACTCTTCGAAGCCTTGCTAGATGCTCGTGAAGACACTTCAATCGGAGTGGTTTTACTTTCAGGAGAAGGTCCATCTCCAAAAGACGGTGGCTGGGCATTCTGCTCAGGTGGCGACCAAAATGCTCGTGGTCACCAAGGTTATGTAGATGATGATGGCATGCCAAGATTGAACATTCTGGAAGTACAGCGTTTGATCCGCTTTATGCCTAAAGTGGTCATTTGTGTATGTCCGGGCTGGGCTGTTGGTGGAGGCCATAGCTTACACACTGTGTGCGACCTTACTTTGGCTAGTAAAGAACATGCCATCTTCAAACAAACCGATGCCGATGTAACCAGCTTCGATGGTGGTTATGGTTCAGCTTACCTCGCCAAAATGGTTGGTCAGAAAAGAGCCAGAGAAATCTTCTTCCTCGGTAGAAATTATTCAGCACAGGAAGCTTTTGATATGGGCATGGTGAATGCCGTTATCCCTCACGATGACTTGGAAGACACTGCCTACGATTGGGCTCAGGAGATCCTTCAGAAGTCGCCAACCTCAATCAAAATGCTCAAGTTCGCTTTTAACCTTACTGACGATGGCATGGTAGGTCAGCAGGTATTTGCTGGAGAAGCAACACGCTTAGCATACATGACGGAAGAAGCCAAAGAAGGTAGAAATGCCTTCCTGGAAAAAAGAAAGCCAGACTTCAAGGACATTAAGTGGATTCCTTAAGCGCTGAAACGCTGGTTATTGGTTAATTGGTTGATTAGTTAATTGGAATGATACGCGTATCCAGCTCCCCTCCTGGACAGGAGGGGCCAGGGGTGGTCGACCA
Organism: Cytophagia bacterium; assembly: GCA_013373005.1. Classification (GTDB taxonomy): domain Bacteria; phylum Bacteroidota; class Bacteroidia; order Cytophagales; family Cyclobacteriaceae; genus Roseivirga. The sequence goes on from JABXIP010000135.1 coordinate 11,091, forward strand.
TAAGATATACGAGATAGGATCGGAAGTTAATTAAACCCCTTTCAGCAGTTTTATATCTGAATTCTAAATTCAAGGACTTATCTTGATTTATGCTTGAGCTATGGTATACGGTTTCACCCTTTGTTCTTCCACTTTACTATGTGGCTATTTTCTTTGTGGTGATCGGTATACTACTGGAAAATAGAAATCCGCTTAAAACACACTCCTACTTATTATTGCTCCTGCTATTGCCTCTTCTAGGCATATTCATCTATTTGTTCTTCGGTCAGAATATTAGAAAGCGAAAGATCTTCGCCAAAAAATTACTCATCAATCAAGCCTTTGGAGAACAGTATTTTCAAAATAGAGTAGAGCATACCGAGATTGATGAGATCATACCTCCTCAGCTCACCCAATACGAACGGGTAATCCGATTTTTAAAGAAAGACCTTTCCCCGCTCACCCAAAACAATGAGGTAACCATTCTGAAAAATGGAGAAGAGAAATTTCCTGTATTGATTGAGTCTCTTAAGCAGGCAAGGCATCATATTCATATGGAATATTACATCTACGAAGAAGGTGATATTGGCAATGAAATTGCTGAAATACTGATGGAAAAGGCTCGCCAAGGTGTAGTAGTCAGACTAATTGTAGATGGTGTGGGGTCACTTTCTCTAACCAAGCAATTCTTCAAAAAACTCAGAGAATCGGGGGTTCAGGTAGTGGAATTTATGCCGGTGCTCTTCCCTTCATTCACCAGTAAAATCAACTACAGAAATCACCGAAAAATTGTAGTGGTTGATGGTATGATCGGCTTCACCGGTGGCATCAATATCAGCGATCGATACATCAATAATGGCAAATACAATACTTTTTGGCGAGACACTCATGTAAAAATAGAGGGTGAAGCCGTGAAGACTTTGCAGTTTCTTTTTATTCTAAGCTGGCAATTTGTAACCCAGGAAGAGATTCTTCCTGAAAGTGAATTCTTCCCAGAGTTTACTCCTAAAGGAAGTAGTCTGATGCAAATTAATGCCAG